>DATBVH010000252.1:0-18006 GCA_036515395.1 Candidatus Angelobacter sp. | reverse complement strand
AGGTCCGGCAGACCGTGGGCGAGCAGGGAAGAGTGATCTGCGCGCTTTCCGGCGGCGTAGATTCCGCCGTTGCCGCCACGCTGGTCGATAAAGCCATTGGCCGCCGCCTGATCTCAGTTTTCGTCAACAATGGCGTGCTACGCAAGAATGAATTTGAAAAAGTCCAGCAGAACCTGCGTGACCGTCTTGGACTGAACGTGGTCGCGGTTGACGCCACAGACCGGTTTCTCAGCAAGCTTGCCGGCGTAGTCGATCCGGAAAAGAAGCGGAAGATCATTGGCAATGAATTCATAGAAGTATTCGACCAGGAAGCCCACCGGCTGGAACAGCAGATCGGCAAAGTGGACTGGCTGGTTCAAGGAACGCTTTATCCTGACGTAATTGAATCGCGCAGCGTACGCGGCCCGTCGCAAACCATCAAAACCCATCACAACGTCGGCGGCCTCCCGGACAAGATGAAACTCAAGCTCATCGAACCCTTAAAAGACTTGTTTAAGGATGAAGTCCGGCGTATCGGTCGTGAAATGGCCATGCCTGAAGAGGTCTTGCAACGTCAGCCTTTCCCCGGTCCGGGTCTGGCGGTGCGCATTCTTGGCGAGGTCACACCCGCTCGCGTCGCGCTGCTTCAGGAAGCCGATGACATCGTCGTGAATGAAATTCGTCGCGCTGGCCTTTACACCCAGATCTGGCAATCATTTGCTGTTCTCCTCCCGGTAATGACGGTAGGTGTAATGGGTGACCAGCGCACATATGCTTATACCTGCGCCATTCGTGCCGTGCATTCAGAAGACGGCATGACCGCCGACTGGGTTCCGTTACCATATGAAGTCCTCAAAGCAATTTCGACGCGGATCGTAAACGAGGTTCGCGGCATCAACCGCGTGGTGTATGACATCACCTCCAAGCCTCCTGGGACGATTGAGTGGGAATAGCAAAAGCTTCTCGGCAAACCGTACTTGAGCTGCTTTGGTGATAGACTCCCGCAGGAGATCAGCTTTATGGTCCTCGATATTGATCGATGCGCTAAGGAAATCACCGAAGCCCGCCACCGCGCAGAAGCCCTTATGCATGGCCTCACGCCTGAACAACTCACCACACATCCTGAAGCGGGGAAATGGTCGATCGCTGAATGCATTCTTCATCTCAATGCCACCGCTGTAGTCGTGCAGTCACTCATGGCCAAAGCAGTCGAGAGCGGAAAACAAGAGAAGAAGTTTGGCAGCGGTCCATTTTCCATTGGACCCAAAGGCCGATTGATGGTCTGGATTGCCGAGCCTCCGCCAAAGTTCAGAATTCGTGCTCCCAAGAACGTACGTCCACCGACGGCCATTAATTCTCCGTTGCAACTGCTGCCGGACTTCATGAAAGCCCAGGATGAATGGGAACGGCTCATTCGCGAATCAGCAGGGCTTGATCTGGCAAAGATCAAAGTCGGCCAGGGGGCGTTCCGTATGCGCCTTGCTGCCGGTTTCCCATGGATGATGGCGCACCAGCGCCGCCATCTGTTGCAGGCGGAAAATGTGAAGCGGCAGATTTTCGCCGCCGCTCCAAATGCTGCTGCACAGGCGAGTTAAGCCGCCCAGGGAATCGCCTTTTTTGCCCAAACGCTATCGGGATATTTCTGCTGAAGTATTTTCGGTACCTCGCCCAGCACCGTGTGATCATTTGTGCCTTTGTAATGGCTCACGGCCTTCCAGTAAACCGCTTCCGGCGCGGCCTCACTGTTGGGATACTTCTGGAGAATCTCATCGTAGAGCTTTTCAGCGTCTGCCCACTTCTTCTGCATAAACGCGACGCGCGCCAGTCCTAGCAATAATTGTGCGGCAAATTCGTCTTTCGGCAGATAGCCTTCAATACGGTGCCGCTCTTTGCCATTCTCGTCCAGCACCAGCGCCGTAGGTGTCCAGACTGAATTAAAGCGGTGGAATCCTGCTGGGTTTTCTTTGTTGTGGACTCCAATCGGCACAAATTTCTGATCAATAAAGGATGCGAGTTGCGGGTCAGCATACGATTCGGCTTCCAGCCGAGCGCATGCCCCTCAAGCTGGCGCAGCGCTAAAGTCGACCAGCACCGCTTTGTGTTGTGTCTTGGCCTGGCTGAGCGCAGCGTCTACATCTTTGTTCCACGATACCGCCATCTTTGTCCTCCTGAAATAGAATTACGGCAATCGATGCATTGGATGCGCAACAACTCTTTCAAGTCGCTATTTTGCTTTCTCCTGCAGGCTCCTGGAAATTGCCGTCACCAGTTTGCGTGGACTAAACCGTACTGACATGGCAATCGTCTTGTTAAGGACTCCGGGAATCACCAATCCTTTTCCCGCCATCATCCCTTTGTATCCTGCAAGCGCCACGTCTCTCGATTTCATTGCGCCCATCTTGAACAGCCGCGATTCTTCCATGTTCGCGCGCTCCGCGAAGTTAGTGGCGGTAGCTCCGGGACAAAAACATGTCACGGTTACACCGCTGCCGTTCAATTCATTGGCAATCGCTTCAGAAAACATGATCACATAAGCCTTCGTCGCGTAATAGACGGCCATCAGCGGTCCCGGCTGAAAGCCGGCAGTGGATGCCACGTTCATAATCCTTCCACGCTTGCGTTGAATCATTCCCGGCAGCGCGAGCCTGGTCAGTGCCGTTAGCGCTGCAATGTTTACTTCCACCATATCGAGTGAACTCTTCGCATCGCTCTCCGCAAAGGCTCCGTAGGTGCCAAACCCCGCGTTGTTAATAAGAATATCCACCGGCAGCCCGCGCCTTTCAATCTCGGCAAATAGCTGCTGCGGCGCTTCCCGCAGCGTCAGGTCCGCCGGAATTACATGCACATGATTTCCATGCGCCGTTTGCAGCTCGCGCGCAATGCGTTCCAGTTCAGCCTGGTTGCGGGCAGTGATGATCAGGTCAAAGCCGGGAGCCATCAACTGTGCCAGGTCGAGCCCAATGCCACTCGATGCTCCTGTGATCAGCGCTGTCTCTCGCTGCCGTTTTCCATCCAGCGCGCCTACATATGCGGGAAGTACCATGTCTGTGCCTCCGATTCCGGCAATCACCCTATCACCCAAGTTGCGCGGCGTAAAATCCGGGTCCACACTTAGCCCGGCTTTGGTGGGTAGAAATTCGCCGCGCCTCGGCCTGTCATCCTGAAATAGGGCGAAGCCCTACCCCCTCCCTATGTATCCCATGTCATCCCACCTCGTCCAAGATTGGCGCGGATTGCAGCATGCTCGTGTGGTGCCGTCGGCCTGTCATCCTGAAATAGGGGCCTCCTTTTGCCGCGATGAAGGATCTAAATCGGCGACGCCCTCCCCCCTCCCCCATCCGTCAACTAGGATTCCAAAGCACTTGTTTCCTCCCATCCCACCGCATCCCTGATTGGCGCGGGTTTCAGCCGTCACCCGATCTCATTCCCTCATCAGTGTCATCCGCGTTCATCAGCGGTAAGGTTCTGTACTCTTTTGTCTCCTCTGCGTCTGCTCCATGCAATGGCTTTGCTGTAAAAAGATTTTGATTTTCCTCCGTGTCCTTTGTGCCCTCTGTGGTAAAAGGTTTTTGATTTTTTGGGCAAAGCTCGACCATCATACTTTAGCCCAATTTTCGCCTACAAATAAAGCACGAAACAGGCCATTGTTCAATTTCGCGTGCTGAGAGAAAACGCTATTGACCAAAATTCTTTGCAACTTTCTGCCAGTACACTGCCCATGGATTCGGCGCAGCTCGCGGGAAGTTATGGGGTTGAAAAATCAAAGCTCTCAGCGGAAAATACATGCGGAAGTTTCGCGACCCGCCGGGGTCGCCCCGGTGCTCAACAATGAAATCGCTGTTACATACAACTTCGTTGTCGCTCGTCTGTGCCTGCATCATCATCGCTGGGCAGGCAGCGATTCGCTCTGTTCGGCACGAGCCGCAATCTGTGGGCACGACTGCGGCAGCGGATACTGCTCGCTCGGCCCTAAACCGCAAAGAGCCGAAAGATGCAGTGGATGCGCAATACACCATCGCGTTTAAAAGCTTCGCACCAAACAACAGTGATATCTTCATCGCCGATGCGGACGGCAGTCATGTTCGCCCGTTGGCACCCGATCCTGCGCTCGATTACAACGCATCGTTTTCTGCTGACGGTCGGTGGATTGTGTTTACGTCGCACCGGGCTGGTTCTGCCGATATCTGGCGCGTGCATCCAGACGGCTCCGGCTTGCAGAGGCTGACGGACGATCCGGGATTCGAAGACCAAGCCGCGCTGTCGCCCGACGGCAGGTACTTGGCCTTCGTCTCTAGCCGCAGCGGTCAGGCGGACATTTGGATCCTTGATCTGGTCACGCATAAGACGCGCAACTTAACTCACCACCCCGCGGGAGATTTCCGTCCAGCGTGGTCTCCAGATGGGAAATGGATCGCGTTCTCGTCTGATCATGATCGTTCGCGTGCCTGCCCGAATACCACCCGGCCTGGACCCGGCTTTTTCGTCACCCCGCAGTACCGGGATATCTATATTGTCCGCGCGGACGGCTCTGGGCTGCGCCGCATCACGGATGGGAGCAGCGAGACCGCCGGCACACCGAACTGGTCGCCCGATGGGACCCACATCACGTTTTATACCGGCGACGTTGAGCAAGTCTGCAGAGGCGGGCTCATTCTTGGGACGGGAGCAACACAAATTGTGTCGGTCGAGATTGCGTCCGGAAAGCGCGAAACACTTACAACCGGAGATGGGTTGAAAGTCTGCCCACATTGGATCGGCCGCGACATTGTTTACCAGGCAAAGGACGGGCTTCGCTTCGCCAGCGGTCGTGAAATTCACGGCGCCTTTCAGGTCCCGTCCTGGTCGCCCGATGGACGCACACTAGTTTTTCACGCTGAAACCGACCCGCGCGGGGATCGTGACCGCCCTTTTCAGACGTGGCCGAGCCTTGATCGCCGCTTCGCTCTCTTGCGAGTTCCGGATGCCTCCTCCTTCTCGCCTTTGGGCGAGCGCATGGTGTACATACTCACAAACTTTGAAGGAGAGATCCGGAGCGGCAAGCTAGTCACCGCGAACCTGGATGGCTCAGACCGGAAGGTAATCTGGGAGGGACCGCTGGTGCAGGACGCAACCGGCCCCGCCTGGTCACCACGCGGCGACGCGATCCTTGTCGGAGTTGGCGGCTTCTTCCAGCGCGCGCAGATCCGCCCGGCGCAGCTAATGAGCGTAAATCCCAATGATGGTCATGCTGTGCAAATTACCCATGACGATGCCAACAACGGGATGCCAGGCTGGTCCCCAGATGGCAAGCAAATCGTCTATCGGGTTGCGGTCGGAAGCAATCGTGAGCTGCACATCTTGGACCTGGAGACCGGAAAAAGCCGCAAGCTGGAGACCCGATCGGAGCACGACACATTTCCTTCGTGGTCACCACGCGGCGACTGGATCGTCTTTACGAGCAAACGGGATGGCGATTACGAGATCTATCGCATCCGGCCCGACGGAACCGGGCTCCGTCGCCTGACGAGCCTCCAGGGCAATGACGCGCACCCATCGGTTTCCCCGGATGGCGAATGGGTCGCGTTTGCTACCTCGTTCCAGGGCTTCAAGGACGAAGCGGTGCAGCCGCTCCTGGTGGGCACATTCCAGCCGTACGGTGAGATTGCAGTGATGCGCATCGATGGCTCGGAGCTTCACGTGCTGACTGATAACGCCACTGAAGAGGGAGCACCGTCCTGGGTCCCCTCGAGAACCCGAAAATGAAGTGACATTCGGGGACAAACAGGAATGTTTTTTTAGGTTTTTTGCAGGCTACGCTTACCACAACCTCTGCACTGCCCTCTTCGCCGGGTGCGGGTGCTCTCTCCTTCACGCGCAATTCTCAGCTCACGTTACAAGTGTCAGGGCACGGCTTTAGCCGTGCCGTAAAGCGCACGAACAAATCCCTTCCTTGCGCCGCGGCCATCGCGCAGCACCAGCGGAGCGACAAAACAGATGGGACCCCTCTTCCCTAAAAGAAAATGCGGGGCAGGCAGCCCCGCATTTTCTTTAAGACTATTTGAAATTATTTAGTCGCCTGCCATCGCTGGCTCGCGAACGTCATACAGTGAGAACCATGAGGTCGCCGCCTTCAGACTGGCATTCACGTTCTCAATATTCTTTACGCCCTCCGATTGCAGCCACTGCTCAAACGCCTTTGCGCCTTGTTTGGCGTAAACCGGAATACCTTCTTTCCATGTGGCGCGCCCGCACAATACGCCATTGAACTTCACGCCTGATTCAGCAGCCAGCGCCAGCGCCTCATTGAATTCGGCATTGCTTACGCCAGCGGAAAGATAAATGAACGGCCGCGTGGCCACCGCTTGCGCTTTGCGGAAATGCTCCATCGCTTCCTGTTTGGAGTATGCCTTCTGGCCTCCGTAGGACTTTGCGCCTTCCACGAATTTCATGTTGATCGGGACTTCAACTTTCATTACATCAATGCCGTATTTGTCTTTGGTAAATTCCGCCATCGATCCGATCACGATCTCCGGTTTCTTCTTCGCGAACTCCAGGCCTTTTTCATCCATGCCTTCGTCATAGCCTACAAATTCAAGGAAGTAGGGAATATCGTTGGCGCGACATTCATCTCCAATGCGTTCCACCCAGGCATGTTTTTTGTCGTTAATCGCGGCACCATCCGTCGGCGTGTAATAGAGAAGGACCTTCACGCAATCCGCTCCGGCTTCTTTCAGGCGGCGAACTGACCAGTTATCCAGCAGGTCTGGGAGGCGTCCGGGACCAGTTTTGTCATAGCCGGTTTTTTCGTACGCCAGCAGCAGGCCGGCATTTTTCGAACGACGCTTGGAAGCCGGCAATCCAAATTCCGGATCGAGCAGGATGGCGCTGGCATGCGGAGTCAAGACTTCCGTGACAATCGACTTGAACTCCTCAAGCATCGACGAACTTACATCCGCGCCTTTTTCTTTGGCCAATGCCTTTTGCAATGATCCACGCTGATCCATGGCGGCGGCAGCGATCACGCCGCGCTTGTCAGAAACGGCTTTCATTCCGGCTAACTTTCCAGGGGTAAGTTTCACGGTCGTCCTCCTCAAATAGTGCTGGTTCTGGGCAATTTGTTCTCGGGTTTTGTGCCGAATCTGGAATCGATCTTCAAGGCAAGTCGCAACAACTTGAGAGATGCGCGACATCCCGCTTCGAGTTACCTATTGTACTAAAAGCCCCGGGATGTTTTGAATCACACTGGCCATAAGTAAGATATGTCTGGGAACCTGTTCGCACTGAGAGTAAAAATGGAACAAACAAAATCCGGGAATCAAGCCTTCCTCGAAGGGCGCTTTAACAGTGTAGTTACCATTCTCCTCGCGGTCGTGGTGACGCTCGTCGTTTGTTTAACGATTGCTGGTCAATGGAAGACCTACGATTGGATCAAGAAACTGATGGCTCTTGCTCTAGTCTCTAATCTTGCGATCGTCCCGCTTGCGATCATTGTGAATTTACGCAAAGGAAGAACTGTAAACCTGACATGTCGTCCAAGGTGCGTACTTCTGGCTCCTGCGGCTACCCTGCTGTTCAACCGTTAACTTTGAGAAAAATTTCATTTTGCAAGCCAAAACCGCAATCGCCTGTTAATATTACAAAAAAATGAACGCCACCCAATTATCCAGAACCCCCGCACGCAAAAGACTCAACTGGGCCCTGATGTCCGGCCAAGACAAAGAGCGGCGCCATCGCCGCAAACCAAGCCAACACACCAAAATGTTCCTGCCTGGACAGCCAGTGTTGGAGAGTGGGATATATGAGGTCATCCACGATAAAGGCCATCGCCAGGCGCATGAAGCTGTTATGTATCGTGACGACCTGTTTCCGGTATGCGATCAGTGCGATATCAAAGTGCGGTTCAAGCTGATTCGGTCCGCCCCTTATATCTTTGACGATGAAGACTTCGCCAAGGAATAGGATCTTGAAGCTGTGACAAGGATGCCGCGCTGGCGGGCGATCAAGGGAACAGGATGGCTATAAGAACTGCCTCTTTTGAATAGGCTTACCAGGAGCAAATATGGAACCAGTTATCCATGCTGCTGAAATGGCGAGTAAGGTTCGTCCTTACAAATGGGCGAAAATCGTCATGGCGGTGATTACCACGTTATTGATTCTCGTAGCCATTTCGAAGCATTGGAGCACATTCGATCCGTCGAAAAAAATTATGGCAGTGGTCGTGCTTATCAACCTGCTCCTGTCGCCCCCGATACGCCCAAGATGGGCGATATTTAAGTACCTCGAAGAGAATGAAAGCGATCCGGACTACCTTGTCCTGAATGGCTGCACGTCTATATTTTTAGTTGCCATGCTTTTTACATAGTCGTAATTACTGTCTGAGTGGCAACTGGGCCAGGACCGTGCGCTGTTTGGCGATCAACGCCTCGATCCCCGTAGCGGCGTAGTCCATCATTTTCTTGAGCTGGGCCTCATCAAACGGATGCTGTTCAGCCGTGGCCTGCACTTCAACAATTTTGCGCGCTCCGGTCATTACAAAGTTGAGATCGACCTCTGCCTGAGAATCTTCTTCATAGCACAAGTCCAAAAGAATTGTGCCTTCCACAATTCCAACACTGGTTGCTGCCACAAAATCACGAATCGGCGCTGCTGAAAGCGTTCCGGCTTCAACAAGTTTTTGCATAGCCAAACCTAGCGCTACGAAAGCCCCTGTGATGGAGGCCGTCCGCGTGCCGCCGTCTGCCTGGATCACGTCGCAGTCAAGCGTAATAGTGCGCTCGCCCAGTTGTTTTAGATCGACCACGGCCCGCATTGCGCGCCCAATCAAGCGTTGGATTTCATGCGTGCGTCCGCTTTGGCGACCCCGACTGGCCTCGCGCGGAGTGCGCGTCAAGGTGGAACGCGGCAGCATGCTGTATTCGGCTGTGATCCATCCCTTGCCGGAGCCTTTCATGAAGCCAGGCACACTTTCTTCAATCGAGGCAGTGCAGATTACGCGCGTATTGCCAACCTCAATCAGCGCAGAACCTTCAGCCGTGGCGATAAATTCCGGAATAATGTTTACCGGACGCATCTGCTCCGGCTGGCGGTTGTCTGAGCGAAAAAACGTGTCTTTATTATTTTTCAATGTCTACCAACTCAATCTTCTCAATTGGACAGCCCAGAAATTTACTCCCGAGCCGCCGAAATTTTTCTACCGAATCAGTCGCGTAACAGCGTAAATCACCTGACTCGCCCTTTGCTCGACTTGTGCCCAGCAATTCCACAACTTTGGCGGCAGTGGACTCTGCAGAATCCACAATCTCCACTGATTGTGGGACCACCCGTCGCAACAGCGAACGAATCAGCGGATAATGCGTGCATCCCAGCACCAGAACGTCAGCATTGTGGACGCCGTCTCGGAAAACCTCGTCCATATATATATGCGCGACCTCTTCCGTCACAGGATGCTCAACCCAGCCTTCTTCCACCAGCGGCACAAAAAGAGGGCACGCCTTTTCCGTGGCCTGCATCCCGCGTTGCTCAAGAGCGCGCTGATACGCGTGGCTTGCGACAGTAGCCTCCGTCGCGGCTACAACTACCTTTTTGGTTTTTGAAATCGCCGCAGCCCGCTCAGCGCCCGGCTCTATCACGCCCACCACGGGAACTTTCACCGCGTTCCGAATCTCATCGAACGCCAGCGCTGTGGCCGTGTTGCAGGCGACCACCAGCATTTCAATGCCATGTTCTTCAAGAAAATGCGCAGCGGATATCGCGTACTTGGCCACTGTGCGAACAGATTTTGCTCCGTACGGAAGATGTGCGGTATCGCCAAAATAAAGATAATCTGCGGCGGGTAGCGCCTTGCGCAACTCCCGCAGCACAGTCAGACCTCCAAAGCCTGAGTCAAAGACCCCAATCACTGGCGGCATGCTTATTCGAACTCCTTGGCCAGCTCATGCACCGCAGCCGTCTGATAAAAGGACACAAGATCCGCGTGGCCTGCCAGAGTTTCGCGCTCCTTGCCGTCCACCAGAAACTTAACCTTGGCAATGCCAGGGACATTGGCTGTAAGCGTTTCAATGAGTGAGGCCAGCGTCAACTCTTCCAGCAAGATCCCTGACGGATGCCCATCGGCAAACTGTGCTGTGGTGTCTACGATCATCGTATCGTCGCTGATGAAATATACATCCTTTATGTCTGCACCTTTTGCCAGCGGATGCGGAGAGGGCATTTGCAGATATTGCGCCAGCACGGAACGCAGCATTTCGCGCGCACGTAAATTGCGATCTGCCGGCAAAAAGATGTCCGCCGGACGCCAGCGCAACGCCTGATCTTCATCGTATGCCAGCAGCAATTGAATGTGCTCCTGCTTTCCGCCCACCATCGGCGCGGCTGGAGCAGCCTCGGCCGCCTGTAGCGTTAGCGCTTCTTCCTTGTGCGTCATTCGAATAATGACGATTCCGCTGACTAGTATCGCCAGCAACACCAGTGCGATCGTAATCTGAAAGTGCCGGGGAATCATTGGTGCGCCCCTATCTGGCTCCGGACCTGCGCAATTCCCAGAGCGATGGCTGTTGCAACATTATTTTGCCGCTTCTGGCTTTCAAGAGATTGCAGATCGTCTGCGTCGGGAGCCAGTTCCACGGCGATCGCCGACGCCGTTATGTTATTCAAAGGTCGCAATGGAACAGTCAAACTGGCGACTGTGAAGCCTTTTTTTCGCAGCTCTTCGGAAACCGCGCGGGCCACGTTCTTGCTGCGACCAAGAGCGGCTGATTGCGCGCTCTCCCAGGGCAGGAAGCGTCCTGCCAAAGGCTGCTGTGCGTCGGTCAGGGCAGGAGCATAAACTCTCACACCTTTTCCCGGACGCCCTGCATGGAGCGCCACATACAGGCCAGCACGCTGTTCATTAGTGATTTCAGCGCGACGGTCGAGGCTTAGATCAATGTCAGATTCGCGCAGCAATCGCACCGCAATTCCACGCTCTTCCAGTTCTTTGCGCACCTCGCGCGCCAGGCGAAGTGTAATGTCTTTCTCCATTAATTTTTCGCCGAAGATTGCGCCTTTGTCGGCACCGCCGTGGCTGGGATCGATCATTACAAAGAACTCTGGAGCGTGTTTCTGGCCTTCAGGCGAAGGCGTGCCCGGCTGAACGGCTTGCCGGTCAGTAGTGGGTTGCTGTCGCAGAGCCGCGCCGGAAATCGCAAGGGCGCAGCACATAGCCACAACTGCCAGCCCAGCTCCTGTTTTACTCCAGCGCATAAATTGCCAGACCGCTCAGCAGCTTGGGATAAAAGTCCGTGGATTTTTGCGGCAACACCTCGCCGCCGAAAGCGATATCGCGAACCTGCTCGATCTTGGCCGGGTTCATCAGGAATGCGACGTTCGCGCCCTGGCGGACCCAGGAGATTGCTTCAAATGCGTCACGCTCATAGCGGACATTTTCCTGGTTACGGATGGCTTCTTCAGAAATTCCCAGGACTCGCTCCAGCATCACGCGGTGCAATTGGACCACGTCTAGTTCGCGCTGAAGTGCGGGAACGTCGCGCAGCGCATGCTGAATGGCATCCTGCTTGGCGCGCATTAAATATGGTCCTTGCCTCGTCACCGCGACGAAAGCTGTTCCGTTTTCTCCAGCCTGCCCAAGCAGCGTGGTGGCGCTGCGGCTTTCTGTTCGGAGATCGATTCGGTCGATATCAAAAAACTGCCCTGCCGCTTCCAGCATGTGTTCGCGATCGAAATCAAGCAGGCCATGGACAATGCGGTGGGTGGGGAGAATCACCAGTCCACGGCTCTCCATAGGGATGAGCGTCATCATTACGAATTCATGCGGTGCATTAGGATCGGAGCTGCCGGTCTCGGCGCGACGTTCATTTCTATACGCCAGCGCTGTTTCATATCGGTGGTGGCCATCGGCAATCAGCAGCTTTTTGTCCTGCATTTTCTGCTGGATCGCGTGAATAAGCGCCGGATCCTGAATGCGCCACACTCGATGCAAAGTCTCATATTCATCCAGCAACGAGATGTCAGGGTCTTCATCCATTCGAGATTTCAGCAGGCCTTCGATCTCATGTGCGGGATCGCTGTAAAGCATGAAAATCTGGCCAAAATGGGCTCGCGTGGCGCGTAACAGGTTCAGGCGGTCTGCCCGCGGCTTGGAGAGTGTTTGCTCGTGGCGATGCACCACACCGTCGGCATAATCATGGATGCGACCCAGCGCAATCAGCCCTCGACGCTCCTGCAGATCGCGCGATCCCGGGACGGTAAACGTCTGAGAATAGGCGTAAATACCGGGCTCAGAATCCTGCTTAAGGATGCTGCCGGAGCGCCAGTCGTGGAGATACTCCGCTGCCCGTGTATATACATTGAAAGCATCGGTATCAGTTTCGCCGGCCTTTCCCAGAATGACCCTGACGAGGTTATGCGTGCTTCGCTCATAGTACTTTGACTGCATTTCCGGAGTAATCTTGTCATAAGGTTGGGTCAGCACGTCCTCCAGCTTTACCTGGTCAGGATCGTAGCGAAGCGCTTTGAATGGAATGATTTCAGCCATTTTCAGTTGATCTATTGCATTCTACCAAGCGGCGCGGATAACCTGTTTCCTGCTCTCAATCATCTAAAATCATTTAGCAGCTCGCAAAGATCAAGGCAAGGGTGCAATGTCCAAGTTCCCGTGTTCATGTCGGAGCGCGGCTGTGATAAAATCGCGGCAAAACGAGGTTCCTAACATGGCCCGCTTCGAACGCCGCGGGTATGGTGCAAACCGTTCCCCCGGGCACTCATTCAAGGCGTCTGTTACGCCGCTGGTTCGTTACGCGTTAACATTGGCCTGCTTTCTTGCGTTCACAATTGTCACCGGCGCTCAGGATGTAAACGTCCATATTGAGCCCAAGCCTACTGCTCCGCCCAAAACCGCTGATACCAAAGAAGATGTAGGCAATGCCGACCCTGCTCTAAAGAACCATGCCAAGCCAGGAATAGCTGTCGATGTAAATCTGGTCCTGGTCAATGTAACGGTAACCGACGACTGGAACCGCATTGTCACCGGCCTGGACAAAGATAATTTTTCGGTTCTGGAAGGCAGTGAAGTCCAGCAGGTACGTCATTTCTCCAGCGAAGACGCTCCCATTTCCCTGGGCGTGATCTTTGATATGAGCGGCAGCATGAATGACAAGATCATGAAAGCCCGCGAGGCGGTCATCGAGTTCTTTAAGACCGCGAACCCGCAGGATGAGTTTTTCATGATTACATTTAATGATCGGCCGGAACTGCGCGCTGACTTCACCAAATCGGTTGAAGACATTCAGGGCAAGCTGGTCTATACCGTGCCCCAGGGCAGCACAGCCCTGCTCGACGCCATTTACATGGGCGTAAGCAAAATGAAGGACGCGCGCAACAGCAAAAAGGCCCTGCTGATCATTTCCGATGGCGGCGACAACCACAGCCGTTACACCGAAAATGAGATTAAAGCCATGGTGAAAGAAGCCGATGTGCAGATTTATTCCATCGGCATTTTCAGTTTGTCACCTGCGCAGCCGGAAGAGGTCGCCGGCCCTGCGCTGTTAAGCGAAATTTCCAGTGTTACCGGCGGACGGTTGTTCACCATCAACAATCCAAATGAACTGGCGGATGTGGCTACAAAAATTGGAATAGAGCTGCGCAACCAATATGTACTCGGATACCGTCCAAACAACAAGGTTAAGGACGGTCACTGGCGCAAGATCAAAGTGAAACTTAACCCACCAAAGGGGTTGCCGCATCTAAATGTCTATGCCAGAACGGGATACTATGCGCCTTCGCAATAAACTAGTAGTCGGAACAATAGTCTTTATGCTGCTGGGCGCGACCTCTTTTTGGGGGAGTCAAGGCCAAACCACCACGCCGCAGCAAAACCAGCAGCATGTTCAGGCGACTCCCATACCGCCGGACATTGATCCATCGGATCCGGCTCTGCCAGCTTGGGTTCCCAAGCCAGTTAGTGCTGCCAAACCGGCTGCTACGCCCGCTAACGTTCCACCGGGGGGACAACAGACGGGCCAGATTCCGGGTAGCGAAGTCGGGGCCGTAACGAAGAATGGCGATCGATATACATTTCGCTCACAGGTGAATGAAGTTACGCTTTCCGCCACTGTTCTTGACGCTCGACGGCACCTGGTGACTAACCTGGCCGAAAACAATTTCGCGGTTTATGAGGACAATCAACCCCAGAAAATAACCTTTTTTAAGCGGCAAGATATTCCTGTTTCCATCGGAATCGTAGTGGACAATTCCGGATCCATGCGGACAAAACGCGCCGCCGTCACTAAGGCTGTTCTTAACCTTATCCAGGCCAGCAACCCACAGGATGAAGTATTTGTCGTCAATTTCAATGACGATCCATATCTTGACCAGGACTTCACCAACAAACTAGGCCCACTGCGTGAAGCGCTAGATCGGGTTGATTCACGCGGCGGCACGGCACTTTATGACGCGGTGATCGCTTCTGCCGACCACCTCGCCAAAGGCGCCAAGAAAGAAAAGAAAGTCCTGCTCGTGATAACAGACGGCGTCGATAATGAGAGCCGGGAATCGCTTGAGTCCGCCATCAGGAAAGTCCAGGATGATAACGGGCCTACTATCTACACCATCGGCATTCTGGGTGACGAACCCGGAATCAAGAGAGCGAAGCGGGCTTTGCAGAGTCTTTCTGATCAGACCGGCGGCGTGGCTTTCTTTCCCAAAGATTTGATGGAAGTGGATGAAATCAGCCAGGAAGTGGCGCGTGATATCCGGAACCAGTACACCCTTACTTACAAGCCAACCAATCCCCGCAGCAATGGCGGATATCGCAAGGTGAAAGTGGAAGCGCGCGCACCCGGCTACAAAGACCTGCAGGTGCGGACCCGCGATGGCTACTTTGCCGACGAAAAACGCACGGCAGCCAAACAGTAAAAGCAGGGTATTGAAATCAGCATTGTGCGGGCGCTTCTTCTTTGAGGCGCTCGTCCTATTTCAGGGGTTCAGTTTCAGCAAATCAGAGGCTGATTGCTACCGCTGCCGGTTCAAGGGAAGGGATTTCCTCTTCCTGAATAACCTGCGGCAGATTTTCCATGTCCAGCTGTCCGTGCGGAAGGTCAGAGATTAAGCGCAAGGATTGGTTAATGCTTTCCGCGAATTGGATTCTCGTCTTCTGCAATCGCCGCGCATAGACCGCGGTCACGCGGCACAACAGAAATGGATTGCCAATCGTGCTTCCAGCCGCAAAGACCTTTGAGGATCTGGTGCTTTTGTCAGTTGTCATAAGTTTCGCTCGCTTCTTCTTCGTCCAACTTGTGCTCTGGAGTCTCTTGTTCTTCGCAATGATCTTCTGGTAATTCAGCATGGCCGTCCAATTTTGAATGGAACGGCGCTATCTGGTGGAACATAACTGCCTTCTTTGCATCTTCAGGCTAAGAAGTGAGAACTCCAGAGATTACTGACTTAGTTTCAGCAGGTCTGGAAAGTAAGGAAGGATTACTTGCTCAATCCTGACGGTACTCTGTTCCAGTGACTCTGTCAATTTCCCAAAACGGACCGCCCTGCGCTCCGATATCGTCTCTTTTTCAACATATTGCCGGAAAAAAAACTGTTTGTTTGACCATATCGCTCTCCGTCCCGTAGTCTAAAAAGTCTGCTTATGTCTCGACTCCCTGTTGCTGAAAATATCACCGAGCTGGTTGGCAAAACTCCCATGCTCCATTTCCGCCGGATCGTCCCGGCGGGCTCAGCTGACGTGTTTGCCAAGTTGGAATACCTGAATCCGGGCGGTAGCGTGAAAGACCGGGCTGCCATTGGCATGATCAGGGAGGCAGAAGAGCGTGGCCTTTTGAAGCCTGGATCAACCATTGTGGAAGCAACGGCAGGGAATACCGGGGTTGGTCTGGCTTTGATCGGCGTAAACAAAGGTTACCGGGTGGTGGTTTGCGTTCCAGAGAAATTTGCCGAAGAAAAAGTCAAGATCATGCGGGCGCTCGGCGCAGAAGTGGTCCGTACCCCCGACGAGGCGGGTATGCAGGGCGCGATCGCCAAAGCCAAAGAACTTGCCGCAAAAATTCCCGAATCATTTATCGCTCTACAGTTTGAAAATCCTGCCAATCCTGACTTTCACCAGGAAACCACCGCTGAAGAAATCTTTGAACAAATGCAGGGCGCGATTGACGCGATTGTCATCGGCGTTGGCACCGGCGGCACGTTTACCGGCGTAGCCCGTTTTATGAAGCAGAAGTTGCCCGGTGTGTATTGCGCCGCGGTTGAAACTGAAGGGTCCATCCTGGGCGGCGGTCCCAAGGGCCCGCACAAAGTGGAAGGCATTGGATCCAGTTTTATTCCTAAGACGTTTGATCCAGCCGTGTGTGACAAAGTAATCATGGTCACAGATAAGGACGCGTTTGATACGGTGGCGCAACTTGCGCGACTGGAAGGCGTTCTGGGTGGTTCCAGCGCAGGAGCCAACGTTTTTGCGGCTATCCAGGTGGCAAAGGGGCTTGGAAAAGGGAAGCGTGTGGTGACAGTCATCCCCGATTCCGCCGAACGTTACATGTCGAAAAACATTTTTGAGGGCGGAGAATAACAGACTCGCCGATTAGCACAGCCCGCCGTTTGCGGCGCAGTTCAGGAGCAAATACCAGATGCCAAAGAAACCTGCTGGCAGCAAGAAACGACAGACCGGCAAATTCGGATTCTCCACGGCTTGCATTCATACAGGCCAGGAACCAGACCCTTCCACGGGAGCTATCGTTGTCCCTATTTTCGCCACATCAACGTACGTTCAGCAGGAAGTGGGGAAAAATAAAGGGTATGAGTACGCGCGCGTTTCCAATCCAACGCGCACCCAGCTTGAAATCAATCTCGCAGCGCTGGAATCCGCAAGCTCGGCGCATGTCTTTGCCAGTGGCATGGCGGCCGTAACCGCGGTCACGCAGTGCTTTCTGAAGCAGGGCGATCACCTGATCTGCGGACATAATGTGTATGGTGGAGTGCCTCGCTTTTTCAACCAGGTAATGGCCAACTATGGCGTCGAGTTCAGTTATGTCGATACGTCTGACCTGGACGCAGTAAAAAAGGCCATGCGGCGGAATACCCGCATCGTCTGGATTGAAACACCAACGAATCCACTCATGGTGCTGACCGACATCAGGGAGGTCTCCCGGATTGCTCATGCCGGCGGCGCTGAAGTAGTGGTGGATAACACCTTTATGTCGCCTTATTTTCAGCGCCCAATCGAATTTGGCGCCGACATGGTGATGCACTCCACTACGAAATTTTTGAACGGCCACAGCGACGGGCTAGGGGGCATGATTGCCGCAACCAAACCAATTCACGCAGAAAAACTGGCTTTCATGCAGAAGACCTCCGGCGCCATACTCTCGCCTTTTGAGTGCTGGCTGGTGCTGCGTGGAGTAAAATCTCTGGCTGTGCGCATGGAAAAGCACGACGAGAATGGCCGCGCTGTTGCCGAATTTCTGCGCGACCATCCCAAGGTAAAGCAGGTGCTTTATCCGGGTTTCTCCGACCATCCGCAGCATGCGTTGGCTAAGCGGCAAATGACCGGCTTTGGCTCCATGATCACCTTTGAAACCGGTTCTTTCAAAAATGCCAAAAAGATGCTGGCCAAGGTACGCGTCTGCTCGCTGGCAGAATCTCTGGGAGGCGTTGAAACTTTGATCTCGCATCCGGCCACCATGACGCATGCTGCGTTGGGAGAAAAAGGAAGAAAAGAAATCGGGCTCACCGATGGGATGGTCCGTATTTCAGTCGGCATTGAGGATGTTGAAGATCTTTTGGCCGATCTGGACCAGGCGTTGGCAGCGATTTAGAAAGTTTTTACCACAGAGGGCACAGAGGAACACTGAGGGAACAACAAAGCTGGCATAGGTGATGCCTCAGATCCGCAAAATTTCCACTCGAATTTGTTCATGAGTCCTTCTCCGTGAACCTCTGTGCCCTCTGTGGTCAATCTGTGTTCTTGTCGATCCAGTCCAGATATTCCTGGCTACCGGCGGTCACTTCCAGCATCACGCATTCTGGAAGATCATAGGAATGCAGCTCTTT
>DATBVH010000251.1:0-5015 GCA_036515395.1 Candidatus Angelobacter sp. | reverse complement strand
AATGACTGAAATGAAGCCACCGGAACAGACGGGAGAGCGCCTTGTTCCCGCAATGCATCCGGCCGAAATTTTGCAGCAACATGCCGCCCGTTACATGTTTGCGGCGCGTTACTGCGCCGGCAAGCAGGTCCTTGATGTTGCTTGCGGGCTGGGCTATGGGACAGATTATCTTCGTCGGGAGGGAGCTGATGTCGTTGGACTGGAAATTAATATTGCTGCCGTTCATCATTCCCAGTATCACTATCCCTCGTCTACCTTTGTTCATGGCAATGCGGAAGCCATGCCGGCCGAATGGGGCAAAAGCTTTGACGTAATTGTCTCCTTTGAAATTATTGAGCACCTGGAACGGCCCCAGGATTTTCTTCAGGAAGTTATTCGCTGTCTGCGTCCTGGCGGGCTGTTTATATGCTCCACGCCTAATAAAAGCCTTTATCCCTTTGATATTCGGAATCCTTTTCATGTCAGGGAGTTTAACTCTGGCGAATTCGTGTGCTTTATTGGAAGTTTTCTTCACGTTCGGCAGCTGCTTGGCCAGTCATTTCATCCGCGTTGGCAGGTATTATTTACGGCTATCCGTGGCCTTGTTCGTAGAATGTTAAGAGCTTTCCATGTTCCCCCTCTGGGAGTCAGCAGGGCCCTCTCGAGAGCAGGCTGTCCTTCGCCGTTTGAAGGGAACTCGATCCTCACAGAGAAAGTGGTTCTCGAGTTTTTGCCTTGCGGAATCCCTCGCAATTCTGTCCCGGCATTCCTGGTCGTCCTGGCGGAAGAGAACTCGGAATGACCGCAGCACTACAACGCAATAATCTGACCAGCGGAGGCTTGCTTGCCCGCAATACTATCTGGAATCTACTTGGCACACTTTTGCCCATGGCGGTCGCCGTTGTTTCTATTCCGCCTTTGATTCGTGCCCTCGGTCTTGACCGCTTCGGGCTGCTTTCACTCGCCTGGGTAATCATTGGTTACTTCAGTCTGTTCGACGTAGGAATTGGCAGAGCTTTGACTAAGCTGGTCGCCGAAAAACTCGGAGCACATGAAGATCACTCCATCCCTCCCATGGCCTGGACCTCCCTCCTGCTGCTGTTTCTGTTGGGCACTCTGGGCGGAGTGTTCACCTTTGTTATCTCGCCTGGTCTAGTAAATGGCATGCTCAAGATTCCGGCTTCTTTGCGTCACGAGGCATTGTTGAGCTTCTATTTGCTGGCATGCTCGCTCCCTACCGTCACTGTGACTTCCGGCCTCCGTGGAATTCTGGAAGCGCAGCAGCGCTTTCGCCTGCTTAACCTGATACGCATTCCCATGAGCATTTTCTCCTTTGCCGGGCTGCTGTTGGCTCTTCCTTTCTCCCACAGTCTGGTCCCTGTCATTGCTATCCTGGTTTTTGGCCGGATCGTCGGCCTGCTGGCCCATCTCTTCGGCTGTTTTTACACTATGCCTCTGCTCCGGAGCAATGTTGTTCTGGACCGCTCGATTATCTGGCCGCTCGTCAAGCTCGGCGGTTGGATGAACCTCAGCAATATTTTGGCGCCGATCATGGTTTATCTTGACCGATTTCTTATCGGTACTCTCATCGCGGTAAGCGCCGTTGGCTATTACACTGCCCCTTTTGAAATCGTGACTCGTTTCGCTGTGATCCCAGGAGCGATTTCCGGCGTTCTCTTTCCCGCGTTTGCCAGCAGCCTCGCTGTTGATCCGGAACGCACCAAGGTATTGCTGGGCCGCGGGATCAAATACGTTTTTCTGGCTGTGTTTCCTTTAGTTCTGTTGACTGCGACTTTTGCGCCGGAAGCGCTCCGCCTTTGGCTGGGCGAAGCCTTTGCCCAGAACGGCACTTCCATATTGCGTCTATTCGCTGCCGGTATCTTTGCCAATTGCCTGGCGCAATTGCCCTATGTCTTGTTGCAAGGCGCCGGGCGTCCTGATATCCCCGCCAAGCTTCAATTACTGGAACTCCCGTTTTATGTGGTTGGTTTATGGGTACTGGTAAAGAAGTTTGGCGTTGAAGGTGCCGCCGTGGCATGGGCGGGGCGGCTGATCTTGGAAGCGTTTGGGATGTTTCTTCTGGCGCACCGTTTGCTTCCTCACAGACCCGGCTTTCTCCTGCGGCTCTCAGCAGCAGCCGCAGGCGGCTACGTCGCTATTTATTCCGTCACTTTCCCGGAAAGTGTGGCAATCCGCACAGGGGTGCTGATTTTCAGCCTACTTGTTTTCGGCTTAGTGAGTTGGCGACTGGGGCTGAATTCAAGCGAAAGAATCTTCTTCACGCGTCGGAGAATGAACGCATCGTTCAAGATTAACGCCGGATGATTCCTGCGCTATGTTCTAGGACGAAATGGCGCTGCTAGGAGGCGTGCTGCGGGCAACCACTTCTGAACAAAAACCACGGAACCTTCTCCAGTAAATCGGTAATGAATACACAATCCATGAGAGAGCGGCTAATTTTACGATGTAATTTAGACCCAAGAAAAAGTTCTCATTAAAAATGCTCAAGACACACTCGGCAACGAAGTACGCGCATAGAACGGCGGCGATGCGATGCCCAGCAAGGGCTCTTCGAAAAAGCCAGGTGGTATAAAATCCAACAACCGATGTGAGCAATAATATCCCTGCGATTCCCCAGTCATAATAGGCAAAGTACATGGTATATACGTTCTGCAACATACCATCTTTGCCGATAGTCACATATTCAGCGTTGATGACAGGAACGTCAAAATGCGCGCCGAATTTATTGAGTACCAGCAGCACAGCTCTATCAATCTGCCATGTATGGGGAACGATTCCCGGATCTCGAACCACCTGATCAAAAGCTATTGTCCCGCCACTGGTGTATGATCCGACAAGTTTGAGTACGGGAACAGCATTCTCCACCAGTGATCCTTCGCTGCTGGTCTCGCCATGACCTAGATAAATGGCCATGACACCAAAAAAAATCACGAAAGCCGTCATTCCGGGGACAATAAGTCGCCAGCGAAGCCTGCCCTGCCTAAGCCAATCCAGGAAAAATGCGGAAAGCATGAGAGTGGCAATCGCATAACGCGATCCGCTCAACAATGTCATAAGTACGCCGACAATGAGAGCCAGAATCTTGCGTTTACGTCCGTCCTCAAGGCACGTTATGGCGGCAATGGCCATTGAGAAAGTGGCAACATTCTCATAAAAACTGGATTCCATGTCCCCGCCATTGCCCAACGCAACTATGGCGGTTCGGATCGCCATGACATTGGTTGCTCCGGATCCGCTGGTTAGCCCTGCGATCCAGTGGTAAAAAACCGGCAGGCCGATTACGGAGGCAGCCAGCAACCAATTCAATATTTTATTTGATACCGTTAAAACATAAGGAATTTGCTTCTGCTCAATAGGCGCCAGCAGTATAACTGTGCTACCTAAAGAGAATGCGGCGCAGCCCGACGTAATGATTGCCAAAGTTTTGTCGGATAAAGGATAAAAAAAGCTACCGGCCAGCAACACGAGAGTCAGGTCAAGTGCCCAGACTAGACAAAAAATAAGCGGAGGATAAAACAGGCGCTTGGCTAAGCAGTAGTTCAGAGCCGCCATCGTCAGCAGCGTTAAGATTGCTATAGGCAGCATTCTGAAATTATCTCGTGTTCACAATTTTACCATCGCTCCTCTGATAAACCTGTTATCGCGACCATGATAAAATCTGCGTTCATGGGATGTCCCGCTCCTTCAAGTATTACCCACCAGCATCTTCTTTCAGTAATTGCTACAGAAATGCGGGACCGGGCCAGCCTTCAAATTGCCGATGTTGGATGCGGTGGGGGCGCCCTCATCCGGTATCTGCGTACGGCTCTTCCGGTTGTCCTGCCGGATTGTAGTGTGCAGGTGTCGGGATTTGATGTGTCCGACTTCGCCCCCCATGGCAATACGAACCTGGAAGCGGAAACAAAAACAGTAAGAACCGGCGAGCCCTGGCCTTACCCCGATCATTCGCTGGATGTCATCATTTCCAACCAGGTGTTGGAGCATGTTTTTGATCAGCCATTCTTTTTTCAGCAGATTGCCCGGTGCCTTAAGGCGGATGGTTTTTCTGTTCATCTTTTTCCGCTGAAAAATGTGATTTATGAGGACCATGTTGGCATTCCGCTGGCGCACAGGATCCCGAAACCTGGGTGGATCCGATTGATGTCGCGGATTGGGTTCTTCAATGAACGCCGAGCCAACGGTTTGCCGAAGATTGAAACGGACGAATTCGGCAGTCGCGCAGCCGATTACATAAAGAACTACACGATTTATGTGAGTCAATCTGAACTAAGGAAAATAGCTGACAATACCAATCTGGAATTGTCCTTTGAATACACGCCGCGCTTCTATACCGCAAAGTTAAGGGCCATGGCAAAGCGAACTCCTGTATTTTTTTATCCGAAAACGCCGCGCCTGGATGCCTTTGCTTTCTGGTTCGCAAGGTATGTTTCCGGAATAACGTTGGTTCTCAGGCCTGTTCGTTCGTCATCCGTGCCGTTGCATGAGTAACAAAACATGATCAGCGTAGCGGCATTCACCACCGGCCAAAATGTTCCAGCATCGCGTTTCCGGGTCCGTCAATACATCCCAGACCTGAAGCTTCATGGTGTTGAACTTTCAGAGTTTTATCCTCGCGCTGGCGGATATCCTCCGAAGCAGAAATTGGCAAGGCCTTTTTGGGCCGTTGCATCTTTGGCGGGACGCTTGCCGGATATTGCGCGTTCTTTCCGCTACGATGTCACCCTTCTCCAGCGTGAGATGCTGTCAACTTTCCTGACTCTGGAGCCTTTTACAAAACGCCCAAGAGTTCTGGATGTAGATGACGCCATCTGGCTAAACCGTGAAAATGGATTCGCGCGCAAGTTGGCGGACATTTCAGATTCAGTGATTTGCGGTAATTCGTTCCTGGCTGAATACTTCCGCCAGTGGAACGCGAACATCACCATTTTGCCCACTGCCGTTGATACAAGACGTTTCGTGCCGCTCAAGTCCCGGTCTTTTGGAGATGCACCGGTCATCGGCTGGTCAGGCAATCG
>DATBVH010000250.1:0-2764 GCA_036515395.1 Candidatus Angelobacter sp. | reverse complement strand
CTCCAGGCTGCATGTCTTGTCCTGCTCCACCATCGGGGCCGGCACAATGGAAAAGAAAATCCTGGTGATGTGGTCCTCAGAAATCAGTGCATGCCGGTAGATTTCACCGATCGCCGGGGTGTAGGTCAGCTTAAGTTCGGCGCCTTTAAAGCGCTGAGCACAACTCCTGTTGGAGTTCGGCGGACATCCTACGGTTCCATCGGCGGCAATCGCCAATCCTTCCATGATTGTGGCGGGCTGGGCCACCATAATGGGCCAGGCAATCAAATTATAAAGTTTGGTTTTTGGCGCGCCGCTGACCTTAAGGCGATATTGCATTACCGGCTTGCCTTCGGCCTGCTCTTTCTTGATGAGCAGGACGTCCACTTTGGCGCCCTTGGTGGTTGAGCTGTCCCAATCAATGGTGGCCTGGGCCGCCTTTGCCATCAGTTCTTCGTCCGATGGAGGTTGTGGCTGTGCTTTGGCAGAAGCAGGCGGCGTCGGCTTTGCTGGCTGCTTCGCGGCCTGTCCTCCCGCTACAAAGCACACGCCCAGAATTGCTATTAGAAGATAAGTATGTCGCATGATGAACTGGAGAATACCATAAGCGGCTCTGGCCACTGAGATGATGCATTTGTGCTCGGTCGGCGCCTGCTCCCGTTTGCTCCACACATTCGCCGCCTGTATATTTTGGGAACCAAATCAATCCTGGAGATGCTGGAATGTATAAAGTGGCAAGAACAAGTGTTGCGATCGTCCTTGCAAGTCTGTTGCTGGTTCCACTCGCTCTTGCCCAACCTTCTTCTTCCGCTCACGCAAAGGCCAGTCCACCACAAATGGACAGTGTGATTGCCACTCTCTGGGCCGGCAAAGATTTTGATCAGACTGCTATCTCGCCTGACGGAAAGCAAGTCGCGTGGGTGGAGATCACCCAAGAAGGATCGGCAATTTTTGTTTCCGCGATCACCGCTGGAACTCCGCGCCGCATTACTGCTGGCGGCCAATCTGAAAGCGCAGTCGCATGGTCGCCGGACAGCAAGCAGATTGCATTTCTTTCTGACGCCACCAAATCCGGCCAGCCTCAACTTTATATCGTAAGCGCCGCCGCTGGATCGCCACGCAAGCTTACCAGCGTAAAAGGATTTCTTGCCTCTCCCGGCTGGTCGCCTGACGGCAAGACCATTGCATTTCTCTTTACCGAGAATGCTGAGCGTGCTGCTGGTCCTCTGGTAGCGGAAAAACCACAGACCGGGGTAATCAAGGAAGCTGTTACTGAGCAACGCCTTGCCTTGGTCGATGCAGCCGGCGGGAGGCTGCGGCAAATCTCGCCTGCCGATATGTACGTTTACGAATATGCCTGGTCACCGGACAGCAAGAATTTCGTTACCACGGCGGCCTACGGCAATGGCGACGATAACTGGTATGTCGCGCAGATCTATACCATTCCCGCTGCAGGCGGTGAGATGAAATCCATTTACACGCCGTCTATTGATTCGCAAATCGCCGTGCCTGCATGGTCGCCGGACGGCAAGTCGGTCGCCTTCATCTCCGGCATCATGAGTGACGAACCTGCCGTGGGTGGCGATATCTTTCTTGTTCCAGCGGAAGGCAGTGCAGCCAAAAATATCACTCCGGGCATGAAGACTTCAGCCAGTTGGCTTACATGGCGTAGCGACGGCAAAATTCTTTTCGGTGAAGATGTGGATGGGGAAAGCGGAATCGCTACTGTTGATCCAACTTCCGGCGATATTTCAACCCTCACTCGCGGCCCGGGCGAGTTAAACGCTTATGGCTGGGGCACCGCCATCTCACTTGCCACCGATGGCAAGACTGCAGCGGTGATTCGCCAGTCACTGGCACATCCTCCGGAAATCTGGGCCGGAGTAATCAATGAGTGGAAGCAGATTACGTCGCGCAACGCTGCGCTCAAGCCCGCATGGGGCGAGGCCAAAAGCATCCACTGGCAGAATAACGGTTTCAACCTGCAAGGCTGGCTGCTGTATCCGGCGAATTTTGATGCCGCAAAGAAATATCCCATGGTTGTGCAAGTGCATGGCGGACCAAGTTCTATGCAGCATTCGGAGTGGCCCGGCCCACACAGCTTTGGCGTTGCGCTCTCAGCCGCCGGCTACTTCGTTTTCATGCCGAATCCGCGCGGCAGTTATGGACAAGGTGAAGCTTTCACCCGCGCCAACGTTAAGGACTTTGGCTATGGAGACTTCCGCGACATCATGACTGGTATCGACCAAGCGCTGAAACAAGCTCCCATTGACGAGCATCGGCTGGGCATCACAGGCTGGAGCTATGGTGGTTACATGACCATGTGGGCGGTCACGCAGACCAACCGCTTTGCCGCCGCGGTGGCAGGCGCAGGTCTCGCAAATTTCCAGAGCTATTACGGCGAAAACCAAATCGACAAATGGATGGTTCCATTCTTCGGCGCCAGCGTTTATGACGATCCGCAGGTTTACGCCAAGAGCTCGCCGATCACGTTTATCAAGAATGCCAAAACGCCAACTCTGGTCCTTGTGGGCGATAGCGACGGCGAATGTCCAACTCCGCAGTCGTATGAATTCTGGCATGCGCTCAAGACACTGGGTACCGAAACGGAGCTGGTTGTTTACGAGCATGAAGGACATATGTTTGTGGATCCCGCGCACCAGCGCGATGTGATTGAGCGCGTGGCGGCCTGGTTCAACCAGAAGCTGAAATGATTCTTTGCCGAGGAATAAACAGAGTCTCTACTTTGATTGTTTTGAAATAAATTCATCGGTACTACGGTGAT
>DATBVH010000249.1:0-4008 GCA_036515395.1 Candidatus Angelobacter sp. | reverse complement strand
TACCGCGGCCTCATGTGGTTTGAAACAGCCCCAAGTCATTGCGGGCAGAAGTGTGTTCAAACCCTCCCAAGTCTCAAACAAGATATGAAATGGTTGACAGTGCTTAGGGGCACAAGGTCTTTGAAGGATAGGCTTTGGCTTTTAGCTCCTGGCTGTTAGCTCTTAGCCAGAAAAGGCAACCCCAAGAACTTTCAACCCTACACCAATTGAGGAGACTTCTGCCCATTCACAGTTTCATCACCGGCAAGAGTGCCGGTGCCACAAAACCAGGAGAAACAAAAGTATGACTAAAGAAGAGGTAGTTACAGCCATCTTGAAGTGCGCAACGAACCTGGGGCGCGTACCAACGCGTGAGGAATTGAAGACCTACGGCGGAATAAGCCGCCGCGATTTGACCCGGAACTTTGGGACGCTTAAGAAAGCTTTGAGCGAATGCAAGCTGGAAAGAACCAGCAGCAACAAGAAAGTTGAAATGGAGAATCTGTTCCATGACTGGGCAAGAGTGGCCAGGCGGCTGAAAAAATTGCCGACGATGAAAGAATATAGAGAGCTGAGCCAGTACAGCGTGCGTCCGCTTAAAACGCGGTTTGTGAGCTGGAACTTTGTGCCGGGCGGACTGAAAAGATTTGCCGAGGGCAGCGGGCTGGCGGAGGAATGGAAAGACGTGCTGGATCTCGTCCATGATGCGCGCGAACCACAGACAGCGAGCCCACTAACGTTCACAGGACCGTTTGCGCAAACCATGCCGGGCCAGCCCACATACGGTACGCCGATACAGTGCGGGGCACTGGTATTTGCGCCGACAAATGAGTTTGGAGTGCTCTTTCTGTTTGGAACGATCGCCGACCGGCTTGGCTTTCTTGTATTGCGCGTGCAAGCGGAGTTTCCGGATATTGAAGCTTTACGGATGGTGGGAAAGGACAAGCTGCAACGCGTAAGAGTGGAACTGGAACAGGAGAGCAGGAATTTCATGAAGCATGGGCACGATCCGAACGGCGCTGACGTGATTGTGTGCTGGGAGCATAACTGGGAGGAGTGTCCGCTGGAGGTGATTGAGCTGAAGAGCGTACTCAAAACTCTTGAAGGACAGAAAACAAAGACAACACCTTTACCACAGAGGACACAAAGGAACACGGAGGAGGAAAAAAACAAAAGCTTACCGCGGATCAAGACGGATGAACGCGGATCGGAAAACCAAGACTTTTGAAACACGGAGGAAAGGAGGAAGCAGAGGAAAGGAATGATCGCAAAACAAGAGCTCAACACGGAGGCACAGAGACACGGAGAACAGCCAAGATCGGAAAATCAAGAAACACACAGCCGAGGGCGGCGGTGCAACATGAGTGTCACCAGATCGGAAACGAGAAGACCACCGGCGAGGGCGCCGGTGCCACAGGAGCATGGATATCGAAAGAAAGCTACCCGCCCGTGACGTCATACGTGATCGGCAGCGCCAGCACAGCTTCACAGCCTGTCCGGTCAGAGCGGTTAGCGAGTTGCAGCACGCCGCCGTGGGCTTCAGCGATCTGGCGGCTCAGGATCAGACCGATGCCGCTGCCGCCGTGCTTGGTGGTGAAGAATGGAACGAAAAGATTGTCGCTGTTGAGCAGGCCGGGGCCCTGGTCTCGGATGAAGACTTCAACGCTGCGCGCGTTGGCGCGCCAGCCCACTTCAACCGTGCCGGGACGATGCTTGAGATTGGGATCGAGCGACGCATCGACGGCGTTGCGGATCAGGTTGATCAGCACCTGCTCAATCTGGTCTGGGTCGGCTTCAATGGTGACGGGCGGGCTGCTGAGCGTGGTCACCGGAAGGCGGCGCTCCAGCGATGCAGCGCGCTGCACCAAGGGGCCAATATCGATGCGCGAGCGCGTAGGCGCGGGCATGCGCGCCAGCCGCGTGTAAGCCTGCATGAATCGATTGAGAGATTCCACGCGGTTTTCAATCACGCGCAGGCCCTGGTTCATGTCCTGGGCAACGTCTTCTGGCAGGGCGGCGCGCGCGGTGAGCGAGCCCAGCGTGCCGGCAATGGACTTGATTGGCGCCAGCGAATTGTTGAGCTCATGGCCCAGCACCCTGATAAGGCGCTGCCAGGCCTGGCGCTCTTCTTCACGCAGGGCGCGGCTAAGATCGGAGATGATGAGTAGTTGATGCGGGACGCCGTTCTCGCGGAATTCAGTGTGGTTGATGGCCCAGCGGCCATATTTGCCGGGGAAGGTCATCTGCACGGTCTGCGGGCCGGGCGATTGCAGAAATTCTTTCAGGCCAACTTCCTCCGCGGTGAGGCCAAGCATGCGCGGAGCGATGCGTCCCATGAGCTGCTCGCCGGCGCGGTTGACGATGCGGAGACGCTGTTGCTGGTCGAAGGTGAAGACAGCGACGTCGATCTCCATCATGACTTTTTTGAGCAGCGCCGTGGCCTCAAGCGCGCTCACTTTTTGTTGCTGCAGCCGCATGGCCAGCGAGTTGATTTCATAGATCAGGTCGGCGAGCGAGTCTTCGCGTCCGCTGCCGCGCAAGCGGAAAGAGAAATCTTCTTCGCGGATGGCCGCCACCATGTTCGAAAGAGTTTGCATCGGGCGGATGACCTGGCCGTGGAGCATCGAGCTGCCGATCATCCATGCCAGCACAATGAAAAGAGTGACTGTCCATTTGAGTTCGAGCGAATGGTCGCCCAGCCAGAGAAAAAGTTCGGCAACAATGGCGCCGGGCAGGCTAATGAGCAATGTCATCAGCAGAATGCGTGTGTCGAAATTCAGCTTGATCCGGGTATCGGACTTTATGGCGAAGCGGGCGGATTTTTGAGGATTCGGATCAGACGCCATACTTTTGCATGCGACGATAAAGCGCGCTTCGGCTCAAACCGAGCGCATCCGCCGCATGGCTGATATTACCTGAATGGCGCGCCAGGGCTTTCTTGATCAGCAGGTTCTCAACTTCTTCCAGGCTCAGGTCTTCAATGCGGCTGGAGGAGGTCCGTTCGCTTTCCAGACCAAGATCGCCGGCCTGAATGTGGTCGCTCGTGCTCATCAAAACAGCGCGCTCCGTGGCATGGTCCAGCTCTCGGACGTTTCCAGGCCATGGATGATCGAGCATTTTCTGCAGTGCTGAGGGATCAAACCCCTTCACCGGCTTGCGATATCGCTGTGCATACAGCTTGAGGAAATGCGCAGCAAGCAGCGGAATATCTTCTTTGCGTTCACGCAGCGGCGGAATAGGAAGCTCAACAGTGTTGAGTCGGAACAACAAATCAGGGCGAAACCTGCCTTCAGCGCTTTCCAGTTTCAGGTCAGCGTTGGTTGCGGAGATCACGCGCACATCGACTTTATGCGTCTTCGACGAACCAACGCGCTCCATCTCGCCGGTTTCCAGCACGCGCAGAAGTTTTGCTTGCTGCTTCATGGGGACATTGGCAATCTCGTCGAGAAACAGAGTGCCGCGGTCCGCTAGTTCAAAGCGTCCGACGCGGTCCGCGCGAGCGTCAGTAAATGCGCCTTTCACATGGCCAAACAGCTCGCTCTCAAATGTTCCTTCCGGCAAGCCGCCAGTATTGACCGTGATCATGGGACGCCCACTGCGCGAGGAAAGCGCATGCAGCGTTTGCGCCACAACTTCTTTGCCAGTGCCGTGCTCGCCGGTAATTAGGACGTTGGCATCACTCGGGCCGATGCGGCTTAACAGCGTCAGCAGCGGCTCCATGGCTTTCGATTCCGCAATGAATACCGGACGGTTCTGCGCGCGGAGCAAACTGTTTTCCGCTTCCAGCCGTTCCGCGCGGCGCATGATGCGATACAGGTCCACCTGCGTGCGGATAATGCTGAGCAGCCGATGGTTGTCCCAGGGCTTCTGGACGAAGTCGCGCGCGCCGCGGCGCATAGCTTCCACCGCCAGTTCCACGCTTCCCCACGCGGTCATCACCACGATGGGAAGTTTGCTATCCACCTGCTGTACCCGAGAGAGCAGATCAATCCCTTCTTGGCCCGATGTAGTATCTCTTTGGTAGTTGAG
>DATBVH010000248.1:0-4475 GCA_036515395.1 Candidatus Angelobacter sp. | reverse complement strand
AAAGACGGCATCATCTCGGTCTCGGTTGACGACCGTTCTCCTTCCCGCGCGGCCGAAATGGCCAATGCTTACATTGACGAGCTGGAGAAACTTACAAGGACGTTGGCCGTTACTGACGCAGGCAAGCGGCGCATCTTTTTTGAGCGTGAAGTGAAAGCTGCTAATGACGAGCTGGCCGCGGCTGAATCGCAGCTCAAACAGACAGAAGAAAGCACCGGTATTATCCAACTGGATAGCCAGGCAAAAGTGATGCTGCAGTCTTATGCTGACCTTCGCGGGGCGGTGGCAGCGAAGCAGGTTGAAATTCAGGCCATGCGCTCTTTTGCCACTCCTGAAAATCCCGATCTGATTCGCGCGCAACAAGAGCTGGCGGCACTGCAAACCCAGCTTTCGCGTTTTGAGCGTGGACAGGGAAGTCGATCGCCGACGGACCTCGCCCTGGAAAAAGTGCCGGGCGCCGGGCTGGAATACATCCGCAAACTCCGCGAGGTAAAGTATCGCGAGACATTGTTTGAGCTGCTGGCCAAGCAGTATGAAGCCGCGCGCATCGACGAAGCGCGAGATGCCTCAGTGATTCAGGTCATGGACAAGGCCATCGCGCCGGAAAAAAGATCATGGCCCAAGCGCGGGCTCTTTGTTCTGGCAATCACGTTTTTTGCTTTACTTGTGGGCATTCTGCTGGCATACCTAACTGAAGGACTCAAGCGGACGAAAGAAGATCCGCAATTCGCCGCTAAATGGCACCTGCTGAAAGCCTATCTGTGGAGCGGAAGCAAGCTTTAACCCCGGCTGTTCTTTTCTGGCTATTACTCTCGGCTGACTTACTCGTCCTTCGCTTTCCCCTTTTTGGACGGGAGGCGCTTTTGCACGGGGAGAGACTTGAGAATCTCAGAAGGCGGTACGGCGAGCCCGTGGGAGAGCTGGAGTAAGCCGTCAAAAGAAACGGTTTGCTCGGCGCGTTCTATTCTTCCTATCTGGTTCCGGTGAAAGTCACACATCTCCGCAAGCTTCTCCTGGGAGAGATGCCGTTCAATCCTTAACCTTCGGACCTGTTTGCCGAACAAAACCAATGCGCTGGGCACGCGATATAGGGTCTTTCGGCAAGCCGCACAAATCTACATCCTGATTAGATGGCATCCTGATTAGGTGTATAATTCGCGACGGCTTTATGGCTTCGAATATATCAGAGATCAAGTACGTTGCCTGTTTTACCGCGAGCGATGGCGTTTACTCCTGTGGGCACCTTCATCCGAGTGTGCGAGAAGCGATGAACTGCCTTGTTCCGGATGGCGGAAGCTTTATTCGCGCCAACGACGCTGGGATATATCGGTCTCTGACGAACCCGGAGTTTATCGACTTTTTGGAGTCATTGGAGAAAATGCCCTGGAGTTGGCGAAGTAAAGCTCAAGGTGGCGCAGCAGCCGTTACAGCTACGGCGAGCGCCGAATAAGGTCGTGGTGTTTGACCTCTTGAATCCGCATCTGTTTAATAGGGTTGATGCATTTTGCCAAATCCATTCTGGTCGCGGTGCTCGGTTTCGCCTTCGTGGCTTATGGCTTTGACTGTTCACCCATGACGTCGCCTGACCAGGCCATGGAATGCTGCGACTCAATGAACTGCTCCCATGGGATGCATGGGGAAGACTGCTGCCAGACAGCGCCTTCCGTGCATGCGCCCTTTGTACGGCCCGCATCAACGCATAGCATTGCCTTCCCGCTGTTGGCTTTGGCGGTGCTGCCGGTGTCCATTCACTTTGGTTCGATTGATCATCCAGATGGGCGCAGCGCTTTACGGCTGCACGATCCGCCATTGCTCTTTGCTTCACCGGCTCCTCTGCAACTCCGTATCTGATCTCTCCTCCAGTCGCATCATGTGACCTGTTTCTTTCCTGGAGGAAAATTTGTGCTATTGCGAAAATCCCATTCTCATATTCGTCCCTGTCGCACGGGACTATTCCTTATTCTCCTATGTAGTGTTTCCGCTGCAAGAGCACAGGGTCCGGCGCCGGAAACAGCGCCGCCGCTTTTTCCTGGCGGAGGTCTCATTTCTTACAATTCCATTTTCACTAACCGCGGCTCCATGCCCCAGTCGGCAACTGCGCGTTCCACGTTCTCCCATGAAGGCGACATTAACTTCACCTGGGGGTTTTACAAAGATTTTGATCTCACCCTCATCCTGCCCATTGTGACCAACCATTTTTCGCCTGCGGGAGCGCCTCAGGTTGGAGGAACCGGCCTGGGCGACATGCTTGTCGTGGCAAAGTACCGCTTTTATCGGCGCGATTCAGAGAGAGGCACCACACAGGCATCAGTGACTCTGGGGCCGAAACTTCCCACAGGCCGTACCAGCTTGACCGGTAACGACGGCCGCCATCTACCAGCGGGATTGCAGCCGGGGTCCGGTTCTACTGACCTGTTTCTTGCCGCTAACTGGACGTATACCGGACTTTTCAACCTTCGGCGTCTGGTGGCAGATGAAGACTTCCATTCTCTTGTCCGATCCGAGGGTACCCAATCAACCCGTCTGGGTAGCGATCTGGAATCGCGTTTCTGGCTCTCTTATCGTCCTTATGAAGCCAGGAACGGAGAGCGTGAATGGTTTATCGGCCCAGAGCTGACGTTGCTGCATTCGCAGGACGATCGCATCGGCGGCGTCCATCAGAATGGGAGCGGTGGAAATGCGTTGCTGGCAGGAATCACAACTTACGTCGGCCTGCGGCCAGGTGTGCATGCGTGGGTGGGAGCGGATTGGGATATGGCCCATTCCAGCGGCGGACTTTATTCTCCTGTCCGTCGCCACATTAGTTTTGGCATTACACAACAGTTTCGAATTCATCTTTAAAGGAGGAACATCTTGAATATCAGAAAACTAAGCCTGCTTGTTCTGCTCGGCTCCGTGCTTGCAGCGCCGCTGGCCCAGGCACAGATCACCCACGTGGATATGCGCGTTGAGGGCATGACTTGAAATTTTTGAGCCTACGGGGTGAAACAACACCTCGGACGCCAGTCTGGCGTTCAAAAAGTTGAAGTCAGTTTGATCGATGGAAAAGTTGACGTCACGCCTAAAGAAGATGGGCAAATTGATCCCGCCCAGCTTCTCAAAGCGACGTACGACAGCGGAGTGTCGGTTGCCGAGATGGATGTGACAGCGCGGGGAAAAATTGCGAAAGACCTGTCCGGCAATTTCGCTTTGCAAGTTAGTCCGAACCGGTCTTACCAGTTCTCGCCGAATGAGTTATCGCAAGGACTGGAATCGCTGGCGGGCTCGCCGACCGTGGTCACTCTGCGTGGCCAGCTATACAAGAAATCTGCCGGCAAAAAGAAGCCCGACAGTTCGCAGCCCTTGAAGCTCCTGGTACTGGAAGTGCAGAAGAAGGAATAAATGCTGAAACAATGCGTGTTTTACATGTTTCTTGCGGCGTTCAGGCTCATTGGGGTTGAACAGACCCCGGTGGGTGCTGCGCAGCAAAAACCTGCGGCAGCGGGCGAGATCGGCTCGCGCTTGCCTGATTTTTCCGCCGTGGATTTGCGCGGACATAAGATTTCTTCAGTCGATCTTCGCGGCAAGGTTGTGCTGATCGATTTCTGTGCAACCTGGTGTCAGCCATGCAAGAAAGAAATGCCGGGATATCAAAAACTCGCGGACCGTTTTGGCGCGCAGGGATTCGCGGTCATAGGATTCAAGTTGGATATTATGGCTGACACGGAAGAGCCGCGTGCTTTCGCACGGCGGCTTGGCGTCCGTTACCCGCTGGCTGTCGCGACCAATGAGTTGAAAAATAAATTTGGCGGCATTGAAGGTCTGCCCACAACTCTTATCTATGATCGACAGGGTATTCTGCGGCAAACGATCATTGGGTTCGAATATACGGATGTTGTAGAAAAGGGTTTGAAACCGCTGCTATGAGGCGGATCAGAGGCAAGGGCTGCTAGCTCAATCCCCACGCCATCCCTACCGCTGCCGCCGTGCTGAGCAGGTTGACCAGATCGTTATCGAGCCAGCCGCGGCGTTCAAACACCGCGCCCAACAGGCTGTCGATCACTATGCCGCAAAAGCCGGCCAGAATGATCGTCGCAACCTGGCTGATAGGCACAAGGCCTGTAGCGACGGCGGCCACGGCCACGGTCGCCGCGCCAAGCAAAGCCGCGATGGTCCCAAACAGGCTGACGCCTCCGTCAGTGCCTGGAGGAACGGATTTGAAGTTTGTTACCAGAAGCGTTTTGCCGGGAAAGGCCATACCAATTTCGCTGGAAGATGTGTCGCCAGCGGCTTCAGCCAGAGCGGCCAGTGCCAGCACAGGCCATCTTGCACCTGCTATGGCAACTACCAGCGCCGCGATTCCAAGATTGGCTATGGCTTGTGACGCGGTGCGTCCGCCGGCTGGCTCAGCGGTGCGGAGTTGCTGCTTGCGCGCATATCCCACGCGAGTGGCGACCAGAGTGACGGCAAAAACGACGAGTAGCGCCAGAAACATA
>DATBVH010000247.1:0-5787 GCA_036515395.1 Candidatus Angelobacter sp. | reverse complement strand
ATAAAAATCCGTCGATGTAGCAGGGCGGGACTCGCTACGACAAGAACATGGGCAAGCCACGTGGCTGGTAAGCACTCTCTTTTTTCAGAGTCCGCTATCTTCTCCAGGTGGGCGCAGTCAAGACAAGCACAACCAAATACTTTGGGCTGTGCTACGTTACACTGACTGCTGTTTGGCGCGCAAGCAGAACATTTAGGCTGGCGACTACATTTAAGCAGCGGCAGCGGCACGCCGAAAACGCTGGCCGCTTAAGAATTGGGGATAGCGTGATAAATCAATCCACACAGGCAAACTCGCTTGATACCACACCGGATGAACGAACCATGGCCACTTTGGCCCATGCCTTGCAACTTATTGGCTCGTGGATCGCGCCACTGATCATCTTCCTTATTCGACGGCAGTCGCGCTTTGTTTCATTTCATGCATTGCAAGCGCTCCTTTTGCAGATCGTTCACACTATTATCATTGTCGTCCTGATGGTTCTCTGGTTTACCACGATCCTTGCCACCGTTCTTCACCAAACCGGCAGCAAGACTCCTGAGTTCCCGACCGCTCTGTTGGTGTTAGTTCCTCTGGTTTGGCTCGGTTTTATGGCTCTTGGGGTGGGTACATTGATCATTGCAATTATGTACGCCATCAAAGCAGGACGCGGAGAGTGGGCAGATTACCCAGTGCTTGGCAAGCTGGCTCGAAAAATCTTGAAGATGGATCCAATGGAGGGACGCTTAGCGCCCATGGCCACAAATGTGACTCTATGATTGCTTCCCTTTCAGCCTCAACCCTGCCCGCTCTTCGATTAACATAATCGTCGCGGCGTAATCCAGATCGTCGTGGCCATCCTTGCTGGCCTCTTCGTAAATTTCATCAATCTTGGTCAGGCCCGGAAGTTCGACGCCGTTTTCCTTCGCTGCATCCATCATCAGGTGCATGTCTTTGTGCATCAGCTTCAGCGGAAAATTCGGAGAATAATCCTGGTTCAGGATGAACGGTTTTTTGTATTCGGCCACGCCGGATCGGATCATTGACGCCTCAATCAGCTCAAACATCTTCTCCGGCGGCACGCCCAGCTTCTTGGCCAGTGTCAGACTCTCGCACAGACCCTCATAGATAAAGACGATGTTCATGTTTTGCGCCAGCTTGGCGGAAAGGCCTTTGCCGTTGTCGCCCATGTGGATCACTTTTTTCCCCATCGCACGAAGACATGGTTCAACGCGCTCAATGTTATGCGGCGCGCCGCCAATCATAAAAATCAGCTGGCCGCTTTCCGCCGCGACCTTCGATCCAGTCACTGGAGCGTCAAGAAACTCACAGCCCTTTTCCTGCAGGCCTTCCATAAACAGCAGGCTGGCGGAAGGCGAGATAGTGCTGGAATCGACCACCACGGTGCCGCTGGTCAAGCCTTCAATCGCTCCACCCGACCCAAACAGAACGGCCTGCACCGCCTTGGTATCAGAGACGCAGACCCATACGGCCTCTTTGTCTTTGGCCGCTTCAGCGGGCGTGGCTGCGGTTGTGGCCCCCTCAACATCACGGGGCGTGCGGTTCCAGACTGTGACTTCATGTCCGGCTTTAACCAGGTTGGCGGCCATGGGCCGGCCCATAATTCCAAGACCTAAAAAGGCTACGCGCATGCTTGGCATTAAACGGTCTCAGGCCAGATGCCGTCAAGTGGGAAGCAGTCACCCTAAAAGCTCCACCGCAAAGGACGCAAAGACCGACAAGGAGAAACAGAAAATCTTTTCCTTTCTTTGCGCCCTTCGCGCCCTTGCGGTAAACAGGTTTGGCCGAATGCCGACTGCTCTTCCCGGTGATACAATTTTAAGTTTCGCTCGAGTCTCTCAAAAGGATCCTCTTATGTCCCAGACTTCCACTCAGATCGCTCCTCCGCCCCAGCCGCTGGTCGCTCTTACCGACGATGAGGTTTTATTTCGTGACAATGTGCGCCAGTTCGCTGACCAGGCGCTCCGCCCCAAAGTGAGAGAAATGGATGAGAAAGGCGTTTTTGATCGCGACCTGATAGAGCAATTCTTTCATCTCGGGCTGATGGGCATTGAAGTTCCTGAGCAATACGGCGGGGCCGGAGGAAAGTTTTTTGAGGCGATCCTGGCAGTAGAAGAAATTTCGCGCGTCGATGCTTCAGCCGGCGTAATCGTAGACGTGCAGAACACGCTGGTCAATAACGCGTTGCTGCGCTGGACCACCGAAGACCAGAAGCGCGCCTACCTGCCTAAGATGACGAGCAATACCGTGGGCGCTTATGCCTTGAGTGAAGCCTCGTCCGGCTCCGATGCGTTCGCCATGCAGACGCGCGCGCAACTCAAGGGCAGCGAGTATGTTCTGAACGGCCGCAAGCTCTGGATCACCAACAGCAAAGAAGCTGGGGTTTTCATCCTGTTTGCCACGCTTGATCCCGCCGCCGGATACAAGGGGATCACGGCCTTCATTGTTGAAAAAGATTTTCCCGGTTTCACTGTCGGCAAGAAAGAGGACAAGCTTGGAATCCGCGCTTCCAGCACCTGCGAACTGATTCTGGAAGATTGCCGCGTGCCCAAAGAAAACGTCCTGGGTGAAGTCGGCAAAGGATACAAGATTGCCATTGAGACACTGAACGAAGGCCGCATCGGCATTGGCGCGCAAATGCTCGGCCTGGCCCGCGGAGCGTGGGAAAGCGCGCTTAAATATTCGCAGGAGCGCAAGCAGTTCGGTAAGAGCATTTCAGATTTCCAGGGAATCCAGTTCCAGCTGGCCCAGATGGCTACTGAAATTGAAGCCGTGAAAATGCTGGTTTATAACGCGGCGCGCATGAAAGATGCGGGAATGAATTTTGTGAAAGAAGCCGCCATGACCAAGCTGTTTGCTTCTCAGGTGGCGGAGCGCGTGGCGTCTCTGGCGGTGGAGATTTACGGCGGAAACGGATTTACCAAAGACTATCCCGTGGAAAAATATTATCGCGACGCTAAGATCGGCAAGATTTACGAAGGCACCTCCAACATGCAATTGCAAACCATCGCCAAGATGCTGCTGGGTGGGAAATAACTCCTCGGTAATCTTGGGTAAGCCAAGTAGAATCAGGCATTTATTCGGCCATGCTGTTGCCTTAGGGGAGTACCCGATTGTTTCTCAAGATTAAGCTGGTTTAAACTAACCACAATTTCCGGCTGCTCACCCCCACGGCATTGATACGAAATCGATTAGGGGCAGGAGTATACGTTTGGTCCAGGATTCCCTGAAGGAACTGCAAGATTTAAAAGTCGTTCACACTTTTTATCTGGGGCTGCTCGAGAAGAACCTGGGGCACAGTGTGCCCGTCCCGCTAGAGGTCAAGAACATCAGCGATGCGACGGAAGATGCCGCCGCTCTCATCCCAGAGTTCAAGCTGTGGCTCAACCTGCTGGATCTGGCGCTCACGCCGCCGTTGGTGCGCGACGCGCTGAAAACCCTTCCCGGACAGGAAACTGCCCACGCATTGCTGCGTTATTTCACGGTCAAAGCGTCACAGCGCGCCGGGGACCGCGACAAGACCGATTGCATCATCACGCACCTGTTCCGCATCCCCGCTCAGGGTGATACTCCCCCGGCATGGCATCGGCCGGAAGTTGACAGTTCATACGCTTACATCTCGCAATCGGCCCTTGCGTTTGAGGCTGATTTGTATCGTGCACTGGTTGACGTGCCATCAGAAGCCATGCCGCCAGAGCACGTTACTCTGTTGCAGGAGTTTGAGTATCTCTACCAGGAATTGGAAGAGTTCCGCCACTTCGACCAGATTATCGATTCAGGGATCGTGCAGCGCGTGCGCGAGCTGAAGCTGTCACTGGGCAGGTCGTTTTATCATCCCGATTCGCTCGCTACTCTGGCCGTCTGGAATGACGTGTTTGGGCGTAAATTCGATGAACTCTTTCATGACGCGGCCATGCAGATCAAGACATTTGCTGAGACCGTGCAGAAAGAAGGCGGTAGCATCCTCTCCAAAGTGGAGGGTGATATCACGATAAAAAATCTTAGCGAAGTGGAGACCACTGAGATATTGAAAGAAGACTACCAGTCCGCGCAGGATGAATTCCGCAAGGTCTCCCGATATAAAAAGGCCGTGGATAGCAGGCGTCCGGTCAGAATGTCGCCTGCGGGCGCGCCGCGACAGCCGGTTCGTCCAGCCCAGGAAGCAGCGCCGCCACCGCGTCCCACCATTCCGCAAGCGAACACTGTGACGCAGAGACCAGCGCCGACCGCAACAACTTTTAATTCATCGCAAGCACCTCATGCGACGGGCTCGCCGGGGAGCTCCGGTAAAAACTTGAATACTGAAGTGCTGGCAGTTGCGCCGTCACAGGCCGTGCACAATGCCGTGCAGGAAGGAAAGATCCAAAGCGCGCGGCAGATTATCCGTGAGCACGTGCGTGCTTCAGATCCCAAGCTGGCCCATATCTTCCCGGTAAAGAATTCAAAGATCACGCTGTCCTCGGCTGAGGTGGAATCTTTCAAGGCCGATTATCAAACCGAAAAGAGCTTCCGCGCCGATTATGCGAACGTGATGATGACGATAGTGGCTTATCTTGCCCGCATGGTCATTGAAGTGGATGAATATAATCACAAGGCGAGTTCAGCCTACTTGTGGAAGCCGCACGCAGACGCACTGGGCTATCTGGTAAGCACGCTGGAGCGGCTGAGTATGGAAGCTGAGCAGGTAATCTCCGTGGCCCGCTCCCGCGGCCTCGCGGAAAAAGCAGACAGTCTTGCTGCATCGCTCGATAAGCTGCGCGACTACGGCAAGACCGTATCGCAAACTTTGCAGTCAGCAAATCATCCGCAATAGATATTTGATCGATGCCATGCTGTTGCAGCGCATCGGCATGCCATTCCCAAATCGCCATTACGACAGCGGTTAAGTGAGCACGCGTGGTCATGCCTGTTCACGCCCGCGTTTGGTGGCAGATAGTGCGAGTAGGCCGGAGAGGTCTTTTTAACTCAGATTTATTTTTTACGAAAAACTAAGATCTATCTTCTGGGATGATCTTTGGCGTTGTAATCCATTCCAGAGTAGGGTTCAGTCTTGGCAGTCTGGTGGGCGCTGGCCCCCGTCGTGCGTTTTTTCTTGGCTGCAGGTTTTTTAACGCCCATGGCGATATCAGCCAGTTCCAGAAAACGGCTGCTGTTGGGCGCGCCGCCCGGACGGTTCTCCCACGCACGTTCGCCCGCCGGTCCCTTCAGGCTGTAACGCGGTGCTATCCAGAGGTCTTTTGAAACCTCTCCTTGTTTATCTGACTTTTTGGACATTTAACTTGGCCTGATTATCACTCATTTTATTGGCTTTTTTCAATGCAAAAAAGCAGAGTTACTGGATGCGCCTTAGCCCTTGCTGAAGCCGCTCGGGCTGACTAGAACGCATCCAACCCCATTATGCAGCACCGGCAACGCAATTGGAAACGTCTGCTGAAACAACACAAACAGCTATTGCTTCCCTCAGCGTGCGATGCGCTCACGGCGAAGCTGATCCAACAGGCGGGTTTTCCTGCCTACCAGATTGGCGGCTTCGCCCTGGATGGAATGCGTTTCGGCTTTCCAGACATGGATGTGACCCGCTTGGGCGAGAAATCGGCGACCGTCCGCGACATTGTTCATGCATCGGACCTGCCGGTACTCGTGGATTGTGACGATGGCTATGGCGATGAGAAAAACGTGGTCCATACCGTCCATACTTATGATGATCTGGGCGTCTCCGCCATCTTTATGGAAGACCAGAAATCGCCAAAAAAGTGCGGGCACATGGGCGGCAAAGAGGTAGTTGAA
>DATBVH010000246.1:0-7529 GCA_036515395.1 Candidatus Angelobacter sp. | reverse complement strand
CGAGAATATGGAAGAACTGGTGCGGCGCGGCGTCACGCATATTATCAACATGCAGATTGAGTTTGACGACCGCCCGCTGGCTGAGCCCTATCCAGTCAAGGTGCTCAACAATCCCACCGACGACGACTTTATGCCTAAGCCCCCAGCGCTTTTTCAGGCAGGCGTGGAGTTTGCCCTTGAGGCCATGGAACAGCCAAAAAGCAAGATCTATATACACTGCGCCGCCGGTGTGCATCGCGCGCCCATGATGACGCTGGCGATCATGCGCGTACTGGGGTGGTCCTTGCAGGACGCTAAAAATCTGATCCAGGAACTCCGCTACGTGGTTGACTTCGCCGAATGCTACGTTGAGAGCGTTGAGAATTTCATGAGAGTTTACGAGACGGCCAATACGAATCCCAGGTAAGCAATCAGCATTCAGCAACACCCTTGAAACACGGAGGAACGGAGGGAGCAGAGGAGGTTGAAAATCGGGACGCTGTTTGTCTTCCGTTAACACCTTTCCTCCATGTTTAAAGGTTTTGCTTCCATGCCTTAAGAGAGGACTAGCGGACTGAATGCTGATTGCTGATTGATGAATGCTAAAATTCCGCCATGCCGGTAGAGGCTGTCCAGCACGTAAGAAGAATGCGCGGAGGAGCGCAGGCGCACCTGATGCGCGCGGATGACGGCCATTTTTACGTCGTAAAATTCCAGAATAATCCGCAGCATTTGCGCGTACTCGCCAATGAGTTGCTGGCCACGCGCCTCGCGGAAAGCATCGGTTTGCTGGTGCCGGTGACTGATATTGTTGAAGTGCGCGAGTGGCTGATCAAAAACACGCCGGAGCTGCGCGTCGATCTCTCAGGACTCACATCTCATTGCAAGCCGGGATTGCAATTTGGAGCGCGTTACGTTTGCGATCCCGCTGAGGGCCAGGTCTTTGACTACCTGCCGGAAAGCATGTTTGCCAAAGTGAAGAACCTTGCCGCATTTGCCGGTATGCTGGTGGTGGATAAGTGGCTAGGCAACGCCAACGGACGACAAGCCGTGTTCTGGAAGAAAACAAACGAGCGGAAATACACAGCTACGTTCATCGACCAGGGTTATTGCTTCAATGCCGGAGAATGGAATTTTCCTGACTCGGCGCTGCGCGGCGTTTATTCGCGCAACTTTGTATATCAGGAAGTTCGCGGATGGGAATCGTTTGAACCCTGGCTCAGTCGGGTGGAGAACTTTGATCCTGCGGTGATTCATGAAATCGTGGGCGCCACGCCGCCGGAATGGACCGGCAACGACTGGGAAGAAATGGAAGCTCTGGCTGCGGCAATCGTGGAACGCAGAAGCAAGGTGCGGGAGCTGATTACGGCATTTCGCAATTCAACGCGCCAGCCCTTTCCTTTATGGGGACAGCCTATTGCGCATATGCCGCAGACCAATAGATCGGCGGTGCAGTGATGGCCGAAAGAATCCCATGCCGCTTCTTTGTGCTGCGCTACGCTCCAGACGTGGTCAAGAATGAATTCATCAACGTTGGGCTGGTGCTGCTGCCGCCCGCCGGTGGAGCGCAGGTGCGCTTCACCCATGATTGGTCGCGAGTGCTCTGCCTTGATCCTGAAGCCGACGTGGAGATGCTGCAAGCTCTGGAAAGCGACTTGCGCAACCAGTTGCGCGAGATGAATGGCGACAACGATCTCATTCTCCGCCGCATTCAGGATTCTTTTTCCAACGCCATCCAGCCCTCGGAATTTCAAGCGTGCTTGGCAGTATCGCCGGCGAGCGAAGCTGATGAACTGGCGCGGCTTTATCTGGAACGTCCCCGGCGTCGACAGGTAACACGTGAGCCCAGCGGACGCGCCGTGATTGTGGCGCGCATGCGTTCAGAATTTGAAGCTGCCGGCGTATGGCCGCTGATGCAGGAGAAAATCCCGGTATCGCGCTACACCCGCAGCGGCGATCCGCTGAAGATTGATTGCGGCTACAGTCCGAACGGGACGGTAAAACTTTTTCACGCGGTGACACTCGGTAATGATGTGAATGCCGCCAAGGTCCTGGCGTTCAGCTTCCCGCAACTTGCCCAGGGAATTCACAAAGCGGAAGGCAAGCAGGCGCAGCTTACGGCTATCGTGGAAGACGATCTTCCAAAGGACGATGAACTGATAAGCTTTGCCCGCGCAACGCTGGAGCAGAACGCCATCCACATTGCTCCGATGAACATGATGCCGCAGATCGCCCGCGAAGCGGCACGGGAACTGGGAATCGGGTAAAAAACCGCAGCTTTTCTCTGCGAGGCTGATGTCTGATAGCGCCCTCGGCTTCTCCGTCTGAGACCGACGGTTAATATGCAATTACCTAAAACGCTTTAAAGCGCTCGCTGACAAAGACCCGTGTGCGAATGCCATCGATCACCGCCGGAATGGGCGGATGAGCAGCGCCCTTCAGTAGATAGATGGAGATTGCAGCTTCCGTAGGATTATCGAGGCTCAGAGAAACTCCCACGCCTTGAATGCCCGGTTGAGTGATCAGGTTCGCAACGTTGGCTTCCTTTATTGCCAGAGCTTGAGTGACTTTCTCTTTCCCCACCGATGGAAGCGCCTGATCCGCTGGCGTATCGAACACCAGACGGGTCCGGACGCCGTCAATCACCGGCGCAACACGTGGGACTGTGTTTCCCGAGACATGGATCAGCAGAGCGCCTTCACCCGCGTTGTCCGCACTGGCGCCAACGCTGACCGATTGAATGGAAGAATCCTGAGCAAGTTGGGCGGCGCGCCGCTGCAGGACCGCTGTAACGCGTTGACGTTCCTGCGGAACCAGTGCTGCTTGCGCAGCGCCTACTTGTGTGGAGCTGGCACGCGCGGTATGCGCGCAGCTCACTGCATGGTCCGGACCACCGACAACGGAAAGAGGTGAGTTGGCTCCAAATGCGGTGATGACGTCCTGAATGGGATTGGCCACGGTATCCGTGGGGCTGCCGCCATAAAGAAGAGCTACAGGGCGGGCTGTGGCCGTATCAACCACCAGGGATCCAGAATCGCCAGCGCCACTAAACCCTCCACCTGCAATACTGATCTGGCCGTTGAAATAGGATGCGAACGCCGGGGCAACAGGCGGATTCGCGGAAGAGTCGCCGCAGGTCCCTTCATATTCAATGACAACTGTGAGACCGATTGTGGCAATAGTGGAGCACGTAAGGCCGGTAGTTCTTCCGCTCTTTCCCACTGGTTCCCCCAGAGTTGGAACTCCAAGTATGCTGGAAGGAGGAGCAGCGGCAATGCTGGTGGAGCCTGCCGGGCCAAGATCAAGAATGTTGCCGCTCAGGTCAACCTGGCCGGGCACGATTTCCGCAATCGCCGCGTCCACATTGCTGGGAGAATGTCCACAAAGAGCCGCTTTCGAGGTCCCGCACTTGCCAGGTTCATTGGCAACCGGCTTCAATGGCGCACCCTTTGTGAGATGTGCAACCGTAAGCGGTGGAGGCGCTGCGGTAGCCGTGCATGCCAATTGCAGCGGCTGGTTGATGGCTTCTCCGGCCACGCCCTTATCAGAACGATCCATCACATGGTTATTACTGAGGATGACAGGATTGACGAGGCCGGGCGCAGTCCACAGGCTTCCCAATGTGCCGATGCAGCAGACCTTTGCGCCCAGGTCATTTGCATTTGCTCCTGAAGTGCCCACTTTTACGGGAGCTGTCTGCGCCAGCTGCTCGTCGTTAGGAAAGGTCTGGGATATTGGGGTTGGCGTTGGTGCGGGCGTACTCGAGCCACCGCCGCCGCATCCAACCGCCACTACCAGCATCATAAAGCCGAATAAAAGTCCTGAAATTCTTCCCATAGGGATACGCCTCTAGTTACAAATCCGCTGCGCTAAAAGCAAAGCGTCTTGTAAATTTTACGCCTCGTAGATGGCCGTCTGCCAGAGTAACGGCACGTCCGTAATGTTGGATGCAGAGTCACTGCTGTCTGTGAGTGCATTGTGCAACTATCTGAATCCAACGGCCTTTTAATCGACGTAGGCGCGGAGTCAAAGCGCGGCAGGGGTTTGTAAATTCCGCGTAAAAGCTTTGCCACCCGTGGGAACGATTAGGTTATTTTCCGACCTCGCCTCTTTGGTTCTTCTCTGCGTCTCTGCGCCTCCGCGGTAGGTTTTGTTTCCGACCTTTACGACGTTGGCTCAGAAAGCAGCGCCGTGGAAGAGGGAATCGGGGCGAGAGCTTTGCGCGCGGAAGTAGCGTAAGAAAGCAAATAGCAATCAGCAATCAGCCAAAACCCAAGGCGCTGCTCTTGGCAGCGCCTTTTAAATTCGCTCCGCTTACTCCGCTACCTCTGTGTTTCAAAGGTTTGGTTTTCAGCTTCGTTTTTTCTCAGCTCAGCGGTAAGGTTTTCCTGATCAGTGTTGATCCGTGTAATCAGTGGTAAGAATTAGCTTCCTCGGATGCGTTAAACTTACTTACGCCTCATGGATCCCTCATTGGAAACGTCTTCCGTCCCATCTCCCAGAACGTCTGGCCGCGGCTGCCTGCGGCTGATCATCTTCGGCATTCTGGCCGCCGTGGTGTTCGGCTTTGCCATGACTGCGGTCTTTTCCCCATGGGGCTTTTTCATGGGCGGACGGTTCCACCTGTATCCCCGATGGCAGGGCTGGGGACGCATCCATTCCAGCACCGCCGGCGACTTCATCCTGTTTGTCAGCATTGTTCCGGGTGGGTCTGCGCGACACGGCGGCCCGCAGGTGAAAGGCAATGGCGCTGTTTGCACGCCTCGCGGCGAAAAGTACGACCTGAACGTGAGCGGAGAATTTGAAAACCATTTCGGCCTCGACTTCCAGGGTAGGAAGGTGTGGCTTGGTGCCAGCAACAGTTCGTTCGTGGAACGCCAATTGGGCGAGTACCGCGCGCCCAAGCTCCATTTCTTCGGCAAATGGGACAATCCCAATCTGGTGGGGGACGACCAGGGTTCGCTCTCGCACGCCTTTGAACCCGACGGCTCGCTCTATACCGGCAATTTCAAGAATCGTCCTAACAGCCGCGAAACCGTTCCGGTGACCCTGCGCGAAGGCGTCCGCTCGGACTTTGACGCGGCATGTAAGGCAGCGAAGGTGAGATAAAGCAGGAGAATCCGCAAAATCTTACCGCTGATGAACGCAGATAAAACGCTGATCAGGAAAGCCAACTACAAAGGTCACGAAGGATCACAAAGAAAAGGCGCCGCGTTGCCGCAGCACCTATTAAATGTTCTCTCCGCGTCTCCGCGTCTCCGCGGTGAACCGCTTACGCCTCGCGGATCCCATCCATGAACGCCTTCAATTTCCGTGATCGCGATGGATGCCGCAGTTTGCGCAGCGCCTTGGCTTCTATCTGGCGGATACGTTCGCGGGTGACGGCGAACGACTGTCCCACTTCTTCCAGAGTGTGCTCAGAGCCGTCTTCAAGGCCAAAGCGCATCTTGATGACTTTTTCTTCGCGCGGAGTCAGCGTACGCAGCACCTGCGCGGTCTGATCCTTGAGGTTGACGTTGATCACCGCTTCAGCCGGCGAGACCATGGAGTGATCTTCAATAAAGTCGCCTAGGTGAGAATCTTCCTCTTCACCAATGGGCGTTTCCAGCGAGATGGGCTCCTGCGCGATCTTGAGCACCTTGCGCACTTTGGCCACAGGGATATCCATGCGCTTGGCAATTTCTTCTGATGTTGGCTCGCGGCCGAGTTCCTGTACCAGCTGCCGCGACGTGCGGATCAGCTTGTTGATAGTCTCAATCATGTGTACTGGAATGCGGATGGTGCGGGCCTGATCGGCAATGGCGCGCGTAATGGCCTGGCGAATCCACCACGTGGCATACGTTGAGAATTTGTAGCCGCGGCGATACTCGAATTTGTCCACGGCCTTCATCAGGCCGATGTTGCCTTCCTGAATCAGGTCGAGAAACTGCAGCCCGCGGTTGGTATATTTTTTTGCAATCGAGACCACAAGGCGCAGGTTGGCTTCAATCAGCTCGCGCTTCGCGGCTTCCGCGTCAACGTCGCCCTGGATGATTTCGCGTTGCGTGCGCCGCAGTTCCTGGTAGCTGACGCCGGTGTCGGCCTCAAGCTTTTCCAGATCATTGCGGTGCTGCCGCTGGATGCGCCGGTACTCGCGCTTGGTCTCCTCAATCCGCGTTGCTTCGATTTTTTTTTCCAGATTGTTGATCTGGCGGTCGAGCGAGCGCATGGAATCGACCGTTTTGTTTACGCGGTCAATCAGCCGCTTGCGTTCCGGATTGGTGAACTTCAGCTTGCGGATGCCGCCAGAGACTTGCACGTGGGCGCGTCCCAGGGCCCAGCGCACCTTGCGCGACTCTTTTGGTTTCTTCTTCTGCTTTACCGCTTCAGCTTTTTCTTCAAGCTGCTGGACTTTTTTATAGCTCTTGCCAATGTCGTCAATCTGTCCGACAAAATCTTTCAGGCGCGCCTGCACAATTTCGTCGGTGATCTCTTCTTCGTCGAACGCGACAAGCTCTTTGATGGAGCGCACGCCGCGCTTCAGGTCTTCGCCCAGCGCCAGAATTTCCTTGATCACGATCGGCGAGCGCGAAAGCGCCTTCAACACGCGGAGTTGGCCGCGCTCAATACGCTTTGCAATTTCAACTTCGCCTTCGCGCGTGAGCAGAGGGACCGTGCCCATCTCGCGCAGGTACATGCGCACAGGATCGTTGGTTTTTTCCAGCGCGCCCGGCGTCAGGTCAAGCTCAACATCTTCGCTTTCTTCAATGTCTTCAAACTTCTGCTCAGAGGGCAATCCCTTGCCGCTCTCCAGAACGTCAATGCCCTGGGTGCCAATTGTGGTAAGCAAATCGTCGAGATCGTCCGGCGAATGAACGTCTCCAGGAATGAGGTCATTTACCTGGTCATAGGTCAGGTAGCCTTTTTCCTTGCCTGCATCAATCAACTTTTTTATGTCGTCAAATTTGTCTTCTAGTGCCAAACCACGGACCTCATTTTCATGGCAATACGGGGCTGTACGCTTGAGTCCACTGAAGCATATCGGCAGGCATTTAGGTTTGGAATGCGCGCACGTCCCGAGAGTACTAAGGTTAGCACAAACCCGGTCAACAAGAAAAGGACCTTACCCTGCCACCCGCGCAAAAACAAAGAAGATACCGTAGCCGTTGCCCTGTGAATCGCCTTGAAGATTAGATGCCGCGCACGCTCTAAGGTTTCGTATCCTTTTCATCCGCCCACCGGCCATATTTTGGCTTAGCCAATTAGGATTACAGACCTATAAAACCGAAGCAGCCAAAGCACTTACCCTCCCGACGCCAGCTTTCTATCCAGCTCCAGCTTCTCCTGTTTCAGGCGCAGCAGCGCCGCCACGTCATTTTTGCGCTCCGCTTCCACGATCCCGCGCTTAATCTCGCCTTCACGCTGGCTTATCTGCCGCCGATGCCGCAACGCATTCAGCGCGCCCGCCAGCAGGTCCGCCGTGAGTGGATCATCTTCCCGCATTACGATCTTGGTCAGCCTCTGCCGTTCCGCATCATTCAGTGGCAGTGCCATCACGTCGTCCACGCCTT
>DATBVH010000245.1:0-5092 GCA_036515395.1 Candidatus Angelobacter sp. | reverse complement strand
TGGGGATTGCGATCCTGATCCCGCTGGTCCATCGCGCGGTTGACACGGAGCCGCTGCTGGAAGGAATCTTCGCCCTTCAAGTGGCCGTTCGATGCCTGCAATTTGGAGTGTTTTTTCTTATTTTCCTGCTGGCCCGCATATTCGAACTGGATTACCGGCAATATGCCTTTGGAATTGCGGCCGGGTTCGGCATTGCCGTCGCCGGCATTCTGCTGGGTACATTGGTAAGGACAGGCCTGGGATTAAAACTTGTAATGTATTTCAGGTATGTCCCGTCTGTGGCATACTGTATGGCGGTAACGGTTTGGCTGGTGTCTTTTGTGCGGGCTGAGACAGAGGATCCTTTCCATGACTTCCAGCATCTGTTTACCCCTGAATTGTTTTTGGGACGCATTGAAAAGTACAAGCAAGACGTAAGAGGCATGTTCAGGCCATGACTGCGTACGCTTTATTACTCGTTATACTGGCGTTGATCAGTGCAACCGCGCTGTACTTTTTCCTCGGGCGTTTGTCCAGCTTTCCGTGCCGCACCATCCGCGACGTCCCCGCTTTTCTGCAACCGGTGGATTCCGCCGGCATGATGCAGCTTTTGAACCCGCAAACTGAAGAGTTTCTGCACTCGGCAATGACCGGAGTGGCCTTGCGCCTGGAGCAGCGCAAGAGCCTGCATTTTATGCGCGAGCATCTGCTGCGAATGTCACATAACGCCCACATTCTTCTGGAGTGGTCCAATGCGGAACTCAAGAGACAGATTGTGGGACAGAGCGAACAAGATGGCGAATGCTATCGGGATTGCGCGCGCCAGTTGCACGCAGCGGCCATAGAATTCAGGTTGTTTGCAATTCTCTCACTTATCAAGATTAACTTGTGGCTGGCATTCCGCACGCAGTCATGGTTGCCTTTTTCCGCGCCGAGCCTGGCTGAACTCAATCATCTGGGCAGCTTGCGCTTTTTTGAACTGTACTCGAACCTCACTCGGGCGGTATCTGAATTGGGCCGGCATTACGGCACTGAGTTTCGCGATGAACTGCTAAGAGCGTGGGCAGTCGCGGCCTAATCCTGACCTCCGCGACAAACTAAAACCCTTTCAGCAAATGCTTCAATGTTGCCGTCAGCGCCAATGCGTCGTGGTCTGGAACCACAGCGTCCACGCCGGCAGGTAAGTCAGAGCCTACAATTTTCCCGCGCACTACAAGGATCACGCACAGATTATTCCGGATCAATTTGAGAGACTGGGCCACTGACCAGCCTTCCGTCTGAATAAAGTGCTCCTGGTCCAGGATAACGGCGTCCACCTGGTTGTTTACGCAGATAGCAACGGCGTGGTCCGGCGTGAAGGTTGTCATCAGCCGATAGCCAAGACCCTTGAGGGTTGTCGCCGTCTGGCTATTCCGCCTATCTGCCAGAAGCACAATTGTGATTTGGGGACCTTTCATAGACGGGAGTTACGAAATCCTCCCGCAGGGCGTAGATCAAGGCCGACAAGCACTCTCTCAGTATTTGAAAGGTCGCCAATAATTTTCTTTACCGGAGTGGGTAAACGACGGACGAGAGTGGGAACAGCAATGATCTGGTCGCCACGCGCCAACATCGGACGTTCCAGAAGATCCACAACCTGGATCTTATATGCGCCATGCATGTGCTCCTCACAGAGCCGCTTGAGATTTTCAAAGGCGCGGATAGAGGTCGGCGTCATTCCGGCGACGTAAAGCCGCAGCTCCCACAGCGGCCGCTTGAAGGGGCGCTCTTTATTTCCCATCTCAGGACCATTCTTTGCCGTCTTGCGGGACCGTGTTGGTTTACTTGTTGCCATTCACTTCAATTCCTTTGTTGCTTAAAGTAAAACGATGCATGCGCGTGTCATGAGACATGCCGCGGGATTTCAAAAGGTTCAGCGTGCGCATCCGGTCCGACTCGCCCTGATCGACGTCGCCTAGCACCACCCACGTGTCCATTAAGGATGAGATGCCAACCGCTGTTTCTTCCATCACGCCCGAACCAAATATCAGATTGGTGAACATTGCGGTAACGTGCTTGAGCTTGAGGAAATCAATCAGACGAGTGAGCATGGCCTTGACCGAATGCAGATCACCGACCGAGACCAGGTTCGTGATGGGATCAATGATGACCACGGTCGGCTTAAATTCCTGGATTTCGTTATAGACGGTGGCGAGATGACTTTCCAATCCCGCTGCGGTGGGCCGGGTAGCGTGAATACGCAGCAGGCCGCGATTGATCCACTTTTCCAGGTCCTGACCCACAGAACTCATGTTGCGAAGAATCTGGCTGGGCGACTCTTCATAAGCGAAGTACAGGGCGCGTTCTCCGCGGGCGCACGTCGCGCCAGCGAACGCGGCAGCGAAGCTGGATTTGCCGGTCCCCGCAGTACCGGTGATCAACACGCTGCTGCCGCGGAAGAAGCCTTTTTTGCCCAGCATAGCGTCAAGACTCGGAACGCCGGAAGAGATACGCTCCGTGGAAGCCGTGTGGTTCAAACCAAGCGAGGTAATGGGGACCACGGAAATACCCTGATTATCGAGCAGAAAAGGATATTCGTTGGTCCCGTGCGACGAACCGCGATATTTCACCACGCGCAGGCGGCGAGTGGAGATCTGTTCATTGACGCGATGATCGAGAACAAGAACGCAGTCGGCCACATACTCTTCCAGCCCGTAGCGTGTGAGTGTGCGTTCACCCATTTCAGCCGTCACCACGGCGGTTACGCCCGCATCTTTCAGCCAGTGGAACAGGCGGCGCAATTCAGCGCGCACGACGCCGTCATTTTTCAGACCGAGAAAAAGAAGTTCGATGGTATCCAGGAGCACGCGCTTGGCCTTGACCTGCTCAATGGCCGCGCGCAGGCGAATGAAGAGTCCTTCGAGATCGTATTCGCCGGTCTCTTCAATCAGCTTGCGCTCAATGTGGACGTAATCAATGGCCAGCTTCTTCTTCCTGATCAGCGCAGGCAGGTCATAGCCCAGAGAGGCCATGTTCGTGACCAATTCCTCGGCCGTTTCTTCCATAGCCACGCAGACACCAGGCTCGTTATAGAGCAGCGCGCCATGCACCAGGAACTCAAGTCCCAGCAGCGTCTTGCCGGTACCCGGGCCGCCACAGACCAGCGCTGTCCGGCCCTTGGGAAAGCCGCCGTGTGTTACCTGGTCAAGACCACGGATGCCGGTTGGGACCTTTTCCAGCACCAGAGAGGAAAGATCGGGAGCGTTCGTTTTTTTCTTTTTCTGCGCAGTGCGTGCCGGCATATTTTTTGTCTCTCAGACAGCTGAATTTTTTGGCGTCTTGGAAGCAGATATTTTGGTCGATGCCCCACCGCCATCCGGGGACGAAGCCGCCCTCGCTGAGCTGTTTCCATTCTGCATGGCCCGATAATGATTGTGATCCGGCGCGCTTTGCGATCCATCACCATCCCGCGAAAGCACACGCGTTAAGGCTTCCAGCAAAAGATGGGGGTCGCCTAACGACTCCAATTGCTGATCGATAAATCCGGCAGGGGACTGCGATCCGCTCGTGTTGCTGAGAGCAACAATCGGCACTACGTGGTTCAAATTCTTGAATGTCTGGGCAAGTTGAACCCGCTGTTCACCGTTGATGGAGTCGCCAAAAACAACGGCACTCACCTCAGAGGTTTTAAAAATCCGCACAGCTTCATTGGGATCATCAATGGCAACGATCCGGTAACCAGCTCTTTCCAGAATCATGTTTCGGGTGACCTGGGCCGGTGAGATTTTGCTTACACAAAGGACAATGCATTCCATTGAATGTCAGTCATCCGTAAAGAATTTGTTTTTGCTCTCAGGATCTAAGCGAAACCGCTCTCAACCAACCGCGCGGACTTAACACTTGTTCAAGGTGAACCGCGCCAAACAACAGATGCGAAAGGGGCCACAACATCTGGGAACCGGATTAAAACCAGTTCGTTTAACGCATCCTATGATGCGGACTGACGCAGCTTTGGATGCTTTTTTACAATGCGGGAATGAAGCGCGGCAATCAATTAAAAAGGATGACCAGATTGCGGCCATCCTCTTAATGTTTACAAGTTGCCGGACCGCTCACAAGTGTAGGGCTTTGTTAATTTGTGTCGTTGTGGCCCCAGGCACGCACATAGACGAGAGTAAATTCTGAGCCGGTGCTCTTGGGCTTAATGGCCACGACGCGCTGATTGTTTTCCGTTCCGACCTTCAATTCTTCTTTGTATTCGTGGTCTGATCCATTGCTGTTGTCGCAGGTGACTTCGGCGTCTTTGTCGCGATGATGGAAATTCATGTTGAAGCCGCCAGTGCAATCCACAACTTTGCCGTATTTGCCCATTTCCTTGCGGTAAAAAGAGAGCACTTTGTCGGACGGATCGTCGCTTTCATATTTCAGAGCCACCACCTTCAGGCCAAACAGGGAGCTGGAGATATTTACGTTGGCGCTGTGGTGACGGTCATCGTCGTCATCTTTGGCAATCCTGGCGCCCGGGTAAGGTGAGAGGCCTGTATCCTTCACGTCGGACGCACCTTCCTTCACGCTCAGCGAGCCAAACGGCGTCTTGATGTCTACATCATCCTTTTTGCCATTGCCTTTATCGTGGGTGGTGATAGAGCAGCCCGCGAAGGCGATAAGACAAATTAACCCCAGCATTGTCTGGACTAGCGATCGGCGCATATCTACTCCTTGACGGGAGCTCAAGACACAGCCCTTTGCTCCCCTGCTTGTTCATACGCTCTAGTGGCACGAAAAGTTCCCGCATTCTTTAAACCCCTCTTTAAACCAGCGTGCAGATGCGGCAAACTCCTGAAAGGCAGTTTTAACCGGCTCGCTGGAGACGGTCGCAAATCCGGGGTTACTCGGCATCTTGTTTAGCGCCAGGTAGGCGTTTTCTCAGGAATGCAATTTGTCCCGTGTGATGCGACTCGTGCTCGCAGACGTGGAACCACTTGCAATAATTGTTGGTCGGACCCCATGGCCAGTCTTTATCGACGGTCATGAGCCAGGTATCATCGCGTTTGCGGAATTCCGCCAGCGATTTCGCACGGGTCTCCTGGAGGATGTTCAGGTAGTAGTCTCGGTCGTGGCCTTTGATCGTTTT
>DATBVH010000244.1:0-4879 GCA_036515395.1 Candidatus Angelobacter sp. | reverse complement strand
CCGTGAGAAGCCCTGCGGAGGAAGCCGCGCGAATCGCGCTTTGGACGTCGCTTACGTCAGCGCAACGCGCAATCAACCCTGGTCTGCGGTCGAACATGCCGTTCCAGATGCTGCGTGCTGCTTCATAAGCGGCATCGCCCGGAGGCATCAGGTCACCTTGGAATCGTTCGCGGAGCGAAGAATACACTTCTTCGCTGGCTTCAGGCATTGGCGGTTCCTCCCTTGCAGATAAAAATTTACCACGGAGATACACAGGCGCGGACAAGTGAAAAGACGCTAACCACAAAGGACACGAAGGCACTAAGGATTTTCCACAAGCTCCAACTTTGTCTCTCTTCGTGCTTCTTTGTGGCCTTTGTGGTTTAACGCTCTTGTCTTCGGCGGACCATATATATCAAAGAGATCGCGCTAAGAAAGACAGCGAATGCCGGAATCGACCATTTGAGACCGTCGACAAAAAATGTGGTTACTGAAATTCCCAGAAGCAGCACGATATTCACTATCGTAAAAAATGGATGGCCGGGAAGCCGCATCGGCAGGCTTGAGAGCCGTTCGGCCGATATGGTCCGGCGAAATAGCAGATGAGTGTTAAGAATCACCAGCCAGACAAAAAGCATTCCCGCAACCGCCGTGCCGTACAGCAAAAGGAAAGCGTTCTTTGGCGCAAAGATAGCCAGCAGAATGGCCGCAATGATTCCCGCTGTCGAGGCTAGCAGAGCAAGATGCGGCACGCCGTTGCTGCTGATCCTGCCCATCCAGGAGGGTGCATAGCCGTCCCGGCCCAGCGAGAAAAGCATTCGGGTTGAAAGATAGAGATTGGTATTCACGCTGGAAAGCGCCGCTGTGAGCACGACGAAGTTCATGATGGCGGCGGCAAATGGCACATGCGCTGCGGCAAAGGCCGTGACAAAGGGGCTGCCGGATGAACTGCCGGCTTGGTTCCATGGGACCATCGTTACCATGATTGAGATGGCTAGCACATAGAAAAAGATGAGGCGATAAACAATGTTTCGCATGGCGTGCGGAATGGTCACCTCCGGACGCTCGGCTTCGCCCGCGGTAACGGCAATTATTTCCACCCCCATATAACTGGTGACGGTGATCGTCAGTGAGAGCCACACGCCTTTCCATCCGGAGGGAAGAAAGCCTCCATGCCGGGTGAGGTTGGCCAGTCCCGGCGGATGGCTGGTGCCAATGCCGAAAATCAAGCCCAGGCCGACAATAATAAAGGAGACAATGGCCGCCACTTTGATCATGGCGAACCAATATTCGAATTCACCCAGCCGGTTGACCTGCATGGAATTGAGAGCAACCAGAGCAGCCGAAACCAGCACTACCCAAATCCATTGCGGCACGTGCGGAAACCAGTACGAAATATAAATGCCGGCAGCAGTGACTTCAGCGCCTATGGCAATGATCTGTGCCGCTCCATACGTTGCGCGGATAGAAAAACCGGCCCAGGGATTCAAATATTTTTCTGCATAGACGCCAAAAGCCCCGGCTACGGGATGGACCACCGCCATTTCCGTGAGCACGTAAGACATGATCAGAGCGATACCGGCCCCGAGAATATATGACAAGATCACACCTGGCCCAGCCAGGCGAATCGTGTCGCGGCTTCCCAGAAACAGGCCTACACCAATCGCGCCGCCAATGGCCATCATGGTGAGCTGTCTCTGCTTCAGTCGGCGGTGAAGGCCTTCCGCCTCGGGCGCAGGCTGCTCGCTCGATGAGGACGCGGCGATGGAAGTGGAGCTCGCAGGATCAGTCATGAGAATTTGCTATCGCGGCTAGAGCGTTTTGAAATTTGTGCACTTCTTCCATGGTGTTGTAGTGCACCAATGACGCTCTGACGGCGCCGGTCTCCTTGGCCAGCCCGAGCCGTTTCATCAGGCGTGGCGAATACATGTGGCCATCGCGCACGCCAATGTTCTGTTGCGCCAGCGCTTCCGTGACCTTTGCCGGTGCAATGCCAGAAAGGTTAAAGCATAACGTGGGCGTGCGAAGTGAAACCTGATCGCGGGCAGTGATGCCATAGACGGTGGCCTTTACAGTGGACAGCGCGTCCAGCATGGCGCGCGAAAGCAGCGCTTCATAGTTGCGAATGGATTCCATGCCCGCAGCCAGCGCAGCGCGGCGTGCCGTTGCTGCGGGATTCACGAGCCGACCCAGCTCTTCCAGATACCGCACCGCCTCATCCATGCCGGCCACGTTTTCATAGATATAGGTGCCAATTTCCAACTTCGCCGGCGTGGTATCCGGAACAAAGTCCTCGCGGAATGTGGGTAGGGAATTGAGCGTTTCCCGTCTACCCCAGAGAAAACCCATGTGAGGTGAAAAGATTTTGTAGCCAGAACAAACCAGATAATCACAATCGAATGCCTGGATATCAAGCGGCCCGTGAGGGCCATAGTGTACTGCGTCGATAAACACTTCGGCGCCGCTGGCGTGGGCCCGCCGGGAAACCTCGGCTACATCGAGGACCGACCCGATCGCATTCGAGGCAAGTGTACAGGCCACGATTCTCGTCCGCGGCGAAAGGAGCTGCTCTAAATCTTCAGGATGGAGCCGGCCGTCCTCGCGGAAATGCCACCAGACGATCTTCGCGCCTTCGCGCTCCAGAGCCAGCCACACGGCAATGTTCGCTTCATGGTCAAGATCGGTAACGATGATTTCACGCCGCTCCTGCAATGATTGGCCGATGGCAATGCTAATCAGCCGCATGAAAGAAGTGGCATTCATGCCGAAGGAAATTTCGTCAGGATGCCGCGCATTCACCAGCAGGGCCACACTCTCTCTCGCGCGGGCAATCGTTGCGTCCACCTCTTGCGACTGCCTGTACCGGCCGCCACGTTGCACGTTACGATGCAGAAGATGGTCCGCGACAGCGTTCAGCACCGCCTGGGGCGACTGCGCGCCCGCCGCGTTGTCAAAGAAAACGAAACCATCTTGTAACGCGGGAAATGCGGCGCGAACCTTCTCTATAGGGAATGCAGCCATGGTTTCAATAATATATAGGAGAGTTCCGGTGGAGCATGCGCCAGAACAATTTCTCTGGCAGAATGAAATTCTTTGATTCCCGCTGTTTCCGCCTTGTCTGCTCAACGGAACCCATTCCGCATTTTATAGATGGATGGGCAGGAAGCTTAGTTCTTTCAGTTATGGACAGGATATCCATACTGTTGAAGCGGTTGGAGCATAGCGACCAAATCGAGGTGGCGCGCCTCGGGGACTAGCTCCTGGAAACCAACAGCACTCGAGAAAAATTCAGCCAGATCCGCCAGCGATCATACTCGCGGCTGTGGGATGTGGCGGTAACAACGGCGTCTTCAACACAATTCTTGCTGAAGATCACCTGCAATTTCGATCCCAGGCCCACCATTGGGCCAATCAGCATGGTGGCATCGCGTTCACCCACGGGAAGAATCAAGTCGCGTTCCTGGAAAGGAAGCCCGTTGCTGGCAAGCCCGCGAAGGATCGCGATAGTCCCGCCTTCAGGTATTTGCAGCGCCTGCGTTTCTGTTGATGATTCAAAGGTTTCAGACATTTCAGGCTGCGCTGCAACTCGCGTACTATTTGCTCCGCTGATCGTCGCCGGGTTCATCACAGTCACAGCAGGAACGCCGAGTTCCCAATCTTCCGGAGGAAAATAAATTCCCCAGAAATTTTCCGGGCGATACAGTTCTATCCCGTATTCGCTCTCGCCGGAATCCGCCCACACCACCTGGCCCACGCGCCATTTATATGGAGCAAGCATGGCTACGCGAACTTCCATTTTGGGTTCCAGCGGGACGGCTGAACGGATCTTGGCGCCGTGCCGGTTCACAAGAATAGTTTCCGCGGCCCCACTCACGTGTGACCCGTCACTCTTCTGGCCGGAAACCGCTAAGGCTAATGAAACAAGAACACGAGAGCTTCTACGCCCTCGTTCCTGTGGAATGAGTTGCGGCATATGTCTCTTCTAAGACAAAGCTAAGATTTAAGGAAACTATAGTCCCGCGGCCAGTTGCAGGCTATATTACCGGCATCTCTCCTCTGCCGATACCAAAAAGAAACGCCCCATTGTCCCACGGTAATCTCGACTGTCAATACCTTAGAATGTTCCAATCTGCGCCCTGGCAACCTTTGGCTAGTGCCAGAAAAGCAAATCTCGCTACTAATGAACACGGATAACGCTGATCAAACCAATAGAAAACCTTTAAATCAACTGCTTAGACCGGTTTTCGCTTCTTGGATTTCAGATGGCATCGCTCAAGCGCCCGGCGCTTGCAGCCCGACGTTTAAAGCACCGGCTCGATGCTGCTCACATAAATGGTCTGCGTAGCTTTATCAAGCGCGCCTTTGATTCTCACTTTTCTTGCAGCTAGTTCTGCCAGTCGCTCCTGATCGCTGAGCTTGTAAATCTTTTTGCTCGATGGGACATACAGAACGTATCCATATTTCCGTGCGCATCCTTTCACGCAGTTGGCTGCCGAATTGACGCTGGCCTTGGCCATCACTTCTTTGTGCGAACCCTTCACGGCACACTGGCCATCACTGATCACGCCGACAAATGTCTGCACCGGCACAGCGGCTTTCGCCGCAGCTTTCGGCGTCTTGGGCTGTGCGGGCGTAGCTTGTGAAGCAAAGCAGCAAACTGATAATGCCATGCAGATAAACAACGCTGAAATTCGCTTCATTTATATCTCCATAAAAAACTTCTTTGGGACTTCGCCGCGTCTCCGCGCCTCAGCGGTGAGATTTGGCCTTTCCGCTCACAGCGATGACGGCGATCGCGGCGATTCTCCCAAATGCTCACTGAAAAACCGCACCATCTCCACCGTTGATTTAATGCGGTTAGGGACCTTCCGCCAGCCATGGCCTTCGTCAGGAAACAGGA
>DATBVH010000243.1:0-3713 GCA_036515395.1 Candidatus Angelobacter sp. | reverse complement strand
TCTCCATGATGTCCAGTGGTTTGGTGGATTGCACCGCCGCCCTGAACTTTGTAGAGAATCTGCCGAATAGCGCCGTGCTTCGTGCAGAACAGTCTTTGATTGGCGCGATTACCAGTTGTCCAAAGCAGACTTTGGATCCGGTTTCGCGCAAGCTGGATGCCGGACTGGAAAAGCGCATCGTCGCTTCACGTGCGCTGATGGCTGTGATGACAGCGCAAGGCGAAAGCTCAGCATGGTCACAGCAGCATTTTGCCAAGATGTTTGACGCTCTGCCGGATCCCAAGGAAAACGCCGCAGAAGGGGAAAATCTTGCCGCCATGTACATGCAGATGTCCGGATCTGTAAATAAGGACATTGCCGCCAAGTCCGGCCTGCAGCTTCTTACCTGGCTGGGAAAGATTGACGATTCTCCTTTGCGTACGCTTTCAATCACGATCACCACAGAGGCCATGCAGAAGGCCTTGGGCGCTGAAAGCTACAAAAAAGCGCTGGAGTCGGATGTTGTGGCCAATACCACGGTGCAGAATGCAGGCCAGCAACGTGAGATCGAACGGCCCCAACCCGAAAGCGTTTCAATTTTGTCTGCCATAGACGGTCGAGGAACGGACCAGACCGAGCACCTCCGTGCTCTTCCTGCGACGCAGCGCGCGCGCGAGGCCGCAGCCAGCGGATTCGCAACGGGCACAGGCGGCAACAAGCAGCAGGCCAGCAAGTATTTTGATATGGCGTTCAGCGCCGCAGACGAAGTTTGGGATTCCCGTACCCCAGACCAGAATGCTGCAGCCGTGGTGCAAGAGATCAGTGAGGCAGCAGCGCAAGTTGACTCATTAAATGCGTTATCCCGCGCGCAAAAGCTGAAGGACAGTTCTGCCCAGGCCATTGCCATGTTGGCTGTTGCACGAGTGGTTGCCAGCAATGGGGTCACCCGATAAAACGCTTTGTCCGCTAAAAGACACAGTTAATTTTTGAAAATTAAACGCACGTAACATTGTCAGACAGGTCATTACATTGATAGGCTATCAACATCTCAAATCTATTGATCAGGGTCTCCAGTTGGTCCATATCGTTGATGTCCAGTGCCCCAAATGCATGCGCAAGTTCAGGACTGTTCCTTCAGTAGTGGAGCATGCGGGCTGGGTTTACTGCTCAGTTTGCGGAACACGCATGACTATCTCTGAACCTAAACCGGTTACCGCGTTATCCAAGGACCGCATCGCCGCTAAATAGCCCTCGCGTACCTTTTTGACACCCCAATTCAAGGTAAAGGCAGCGCATCATGAATGCGTCAGGTATTACCCACCCCACTCGGTATGAGCCGAAAGCACAGACAAGTCTTGTCCCAAAGTTACCTGTTTAAGGTGGTTTTGGCGTTGTCTTATAGCAAGGATGTGCACTAAGCTTGCGCCAACAAGGTTCCTGGAGAAATAAATGTTCTACCCCAGATTCCGGCTGGCGATCTGCTCTCTGTTTGTTTTTGCAGGGATCGCCTTAGGTCAGCGCGCTTCATCGCACGATCAGTCTCCACGCCAAGCCCTGATTGAGATGCTTTCCGGAGGCGAAGCGCCATTCAAGAAACATTTGACCCTGGAAATGCAGAGCAAGCTTCAGAATCTGATGAAAGGCTCGCTCGATAACGCACCCAACCCGCTACTGGCTTTAACAGGGGCACAATCAGCCGGCGCTAACCGGTTCCAATCCTTCGATATCGGTCCGATCCTCTTTTCCTTTAATAATCCTGACGAACACGAGCGTTATGAAATCGAGATCGATAGCGAGGACCAACGCCGGGATGAAGACACCCTGGGGCTCTCACTACATCTGGTGCGCAACGGCGTGGAACGTGAAATCCCGGTAGGACTAAAAATTCTTGCCAGACTTAAGCGGGAGGCCGGCATTTGGCGGCTGACCGCAGTTAACCTGAATGCCTCACTGCCGGTCGGCGATCCCAGAATTCTGGAAAAATCATGGTGGGGGCCAACGCTTTCTGCTGTTGCGGGCACAAGCGAAGAAGCAGCCGCCGCTTCTGCCGTAGTGATTGACGAGCGTCCCAAAATGAATCCCTTGCGAGCGGTGCGGATGATCGGCATGGCGGAAAACCTGTATGCCCAGATGCATCCTGGAGCCGGCTATACCTGCAATCTCTCCAACCTGGTGAATATCGGCAAAGGGATGGACGAAGAGGGTATGTACAATTTTATGGACGCCGAATTTGCGGGTGGGCTTTATAACGGCTACAAATTTAGCCTTACAGGATGCGACCGGGCCCCGGCAAAAATATTTCGTGTGATAGCCGAACCCCTTGGGGGGAGAGGCAAAGCCTATTGCTCCGATAACACGAACAACCTGCGCGCCGCCGATGACGGCCGCGGCTCTACCTGCCTGGTAGCCGGAAAAATCGCGCGAAAATAGATGGAGGAAGAATCTCCTCCATCTATTCCTACACTCATTCCCAAACGATCCTCTGATTTACCCTTTCTGCACCTGCAGATGGTTATCTACTGAGAACACTCCCGGAACGCTATTCGCCCGAATATTAGCCTCATTTTTATCGGCTTCAGAATTCACAACGCCTTCCAGCGTTACGTGGCCGTTCTTCACAATGATGTGGATGGGCGGAACCGATCCCATGGAATAACGGAAAAGGCGCTCGTCATTGAACAGGGAACGTGCCACCTCTCTGCGGATACGGTCATCATTTCCCGAAGCGGGCAAAATCTCAATCTGATTATTTACGCTGTTCACGCCTTCAATCTCTTTAACCCTTTTTTCCGCCGAATCTTTCAGGATGGCGTCGCGCACTTGTCCCATGAGCGTGACGTTGTTGCCATTCACTTTGTATTGCAGGTTGTCAAAAATGGTGAGCTGCGGCAGCGTTACCAGTTCGTGAAATACTTCACGAGAAATTCTATCCTGCATGCGTTGCGGTCCGGTGACGTTTTGTGCAGCTCCGCCGGGATTACTTGCGGGTTCCTGGGCCGCTCCCGCAACGGCCAACCCGATACAGATTGCACAAGCTAAAAAAAACCCTGGAACTCTTTTCATCATTTTCTCCCTGTGGTTGTTGCATTGTTACCTTTCAACTTGGATGCAAGCGAAACTGCCAGTGTTTACAAGGCCAATCAGCAGGCGCAGCGCTCGATTTTGCCGATCAATTTGCACCAGGTAAGGCAATGTCCGGCGTGGTACCTAAGGTTAATCCCTAGTTGCCGGGGCGCTCACGGCAAGTAGAATCGCAGTCAACTCCCCCAAAGCTCGGATTCCCTGACAAAAGCACAGTTAATAACGCAGAGTAATGTCCGGATTACTGAAGTACCGTTGTCACAAATGATGAACCCCTTAAGAATGAACAGGTACGCAGGGCAGAAGACCGTTGATATGGATTGTCTGCCCGGTATATGAGCACGAGGAGAAGCTTACAAATGAAAAAATACTTTACGATCTTTGCCCTGGGGATGATGGCACTTTCCACAGCGGCATTCGCCGGTACAACGGCAACCAATTCCAACACAGTTTCGCCGACGCTGCAGATTTCGGCAACAGTTCAGAGCGCGGTTCAGTTGACGCTCAGCACCGGTACAGCTGCCGTAACGCATTGCACGGTTACGCCAACAGGCGGCACGCCGGATTACACCATGAATTTCGGCACGGTGGATGCATTGGGCATCAATAACGGAAACTGCAACAAGTTTGCTCCGACCACGCCGGGAACCACG
>DATBVH010000242.1:0-9415 GCA_036515395.1 Candidatus Angelobacter sp. | reverse complement strand
AGACGCCACACTAGCTTCCAACACTACCGGGCTTCAAGCACGACCTGATCAACTTTGTAGCCTTTGTCGCGGAGCTGTTTTGCAATACCTTTATCGCCGATGATATGGGCCGCGCCCACGACCACAAAAATCGGTTCTTTGCCTTTCAGGTATTCCTCGATCTTGGTGATCATGACGGCGTTGCGATCGTCCAAAAGTTTTTTCTCCAGGCTTTTTGAGCCCACGTCGTCCTGCTCATCCATTACTTTCTGAAGCGCCTCAGGATCGCCGGCCACGTACGCTGCCTGGGTGCGCTTGATGATGTCCTTGATGTGATCTCCCTGTTTCAAAGTGGATGCCAGCATGCTTTGCTGTTCCTCTTCCGTGGCTTCAGCAAAGATTGAAAGCTGCGATTCCATGGTTTCCAGCTCGTCGATCCTCTGCGGCGGCTTGCTTTCGTCCAGGAAGTGCATATCGATCCCGAGTGACGGATCTTCGCCAGCCTGCTGCCAAGCCATTGCGGCAATCGTCACGGCCACGACCCACGGCTTCAACTGCTCCATGCCCTGTCTTGGCACATTGTGCCTGGCGCAATAATCATCTAGCGCGGTTTGCGTTTCTTTGGAAAGATGCCTGGTCAGTGAATCGTCGCCCGTATAGAGGCCGTATTTCTGTATCAGGCCGATCATTTTGGCCTGGTCAGCATTCTTGATATTGATCTCCACGGCCAGGACCTTCGCCGCAGCAAAGGCCGATTCCACTTCCTTGGGCAGCGGATACATGCTGCTGTCGCCCACGTGAATGGAGCCGACCAAATAGACCGTGGTGGTGGGCGAGGCGGCCTTCCACATCAGAAATCGGCGTGGTTTGGGCTGCGCCGGCGCGGCTTGCTGTGCCTGGGCCGCGGCCAAGAAAGTCAACAGCACAATCAGGACCACATGGATATGTCGCCGCTTTAGCATTGAAAAACTCTCCATCAACATCCCTGAACTTTACCATTGATTCACACGGACGACACTGGTCAGGAAAGTAAAACTTTACGGCGGAGGAATGCGGACGAGGTGAAGGTGCGGTGCTTTATGTCGTTCAGGCAGTATAGTTGCCCTTGAGAGCAGCGGAGCCGATTCCTCGAGCCTCACACGAGCAGCACGGGAGATTTCAAGTAGCGTTGAGGTTCGGCTCCCTCGGAACGGCAGGTCATTGTTTTGGCGTTGTAGTCGGGCGTGGGCAGTTTGTCTGGAAATGCAAGATCGTTTCTCTTTAAGTGACCGCGGATTCGCGAGGATGAGAGCAAATAGGAACTGCAAACTGCCCGGTAGAGTCGAGGCGAAAAACGTGCATCGAAACGCAACTCTTAGTAAGCTATTAGAGACATGGCAGCGGAAAACTCATTCGATATCGTTAGCAAAGTGGATTTGCAGGAGGTCTCCAACGCGATCCAGAACGCGCTGAAGGAGATCCATACGCGGTTTGACCTGAAAGACTCGAAATCCGACATTCAGCTTGAGGGCAAAGAGGCGCTGGTGCTTTCTTCTGCCGATGAGTACAAGCTGAAAGCTGTGACCGACATTTTACAGAGCAAGCTGGTAAAGCGCGGCGTGCCCATCAAGGCGCTGAGTTATGGCACGGTGGAGCCGGCGGCGGGGTCGAGCGTGCGGCAGAAGATAACGATGCAGCAGGGAATTCCGATTGAGAAAGCACGCGAGATTGTGAAGCTGATCAAGGATTCAAAGAAGAAAGTGCAGGCCTCAATCCAGGGTGATACGGTGCGAGTGAGCGGCAAAGATCGCGATGCGCTGCAGGAAGTGATTGCGCTGCTGCGCGGCCATGACTTTGGCATCGACATGCAGTTTACGAATTACAGAAACTGAAGACCTCGACCACAGAGGACACAGAGGAAAAGCTATAGTCGGTTGTGAGAAGCGAGCGTTTAACGATCAGCCAGACGCAATGTTACAAGCGATTGAAGAGCGGGAAGCGCGCGAAGAAATTCATGAGCGCAAGCATTTAGAGATCGAAAACGGTAGGTATAAAGGACACTTTTGAGTTCATCGGCGACAACGACTGCCAAAGAAGTTTTCGAGCTGTTGCGTGACGATCTTGCGGCGATTGAGCGCGAGTTTGGACGCGATACTGTTTCAAGCGTGCGCGCGATCACTGATATCGGCGAGCACCTGCGCGCGGGCGGAGGCAAGCGGATACGTCCGGTGTTGCTGCTGCTTTCAGCCAAACTTTTTCCGCACGAAGAGACCAGCGCAATCAAGCTTGGCGCCGTAGTGGAGATGCTGCATACAGCTACGCTTGTGCATGACGATATTATTGACGAAGCCAAGACGCGGCGCGGGCGTCCGGCGGCGAATACGAAGTGGGGAAATTCAAAGTGCGTTCTGGCCGGCGACTGGCTCTATATGCAGGCGTTTAAGATTGCCGTGCAGGAACGCAATTTCCGCGTGCTGGATGTGCTCATCGATTTGACGCAGCAGATGGTTGAAGGCGAACTGCTGCAAATGGAAAAGCTGGGCAAGATCATCTCGCTGGAAGAGCATTTTGACTTGATCTTCCGCAAGACAGCTTGCTTGTTTTCTGTGTCCACGCGGCTGGGAGCGCTGATCGGCAAGGCGACCGAAGAACAGGAAAGCGGATTGGGCGAATACGGACGCAATCTTGGGCTGGCGTTTCAGATCGTGGATGATGTGCTGGATTTGACCGCGTCAGAAGAAGTGCTGGGCAAGCCGGTGGCAAGTGATCTGCGCGAAGGCAAGGTTACGATGGCGGTGATCCATGCGCTGCAGCATTGCGCGCCACAAGAGCGCAAACTGGTGGAGACTGTGCTGGAAGAGCGCGCATTTGTCAGCGTGAAGCATGAGCAGATATTGGAAATGCTGAATCGCTATGGGTCCATCCCGTATGCGTATGACGCAGCGGCCAAGCATGCTGAACTGGCTCGGAAAGCGATTTGCACCTTCCCACTATCGGAGATCAAGCGGGCGCTGCTGTCGATACCGGATTTTATTGTCGAGAGAAATAGTTAGCCGGGCACCGCAGCAGCTTTGCCGCGCAAATGCTGTTGAGCGTCGCCTGACACGGCTCTTAAATACTTAAAGGTTGGAGAGTAACCCTTGGCTCTTTCTGTTGTAATCGTGGACGACGAACAGCTCGCGCGTGAAGAATTGAGCTATTTGCTTAAGCCCATCGATGACGTCACTGTGGTCGCGCAAGGGCACAACGGGATTGAGGCCGTGAACCTAGTCAAAGAGCTTTCCCCAGATTTGCTGTTTCTTGATGTGCAGATGCCGGGGCTCGACGGATTCGGAGTCTTAAAGAAATTATTGGATAAAAAAGTCGCGCTTCCGCAAATCGTCTTTGCCACCGCCTTTGATCAGTACGCAGTGAAGGCTTTTGAAGTCAATGCGGTTGATTACATCCTCAAACCGTTTGATAAAAAGCGTGTCAGCGCTGCGATAGAGAAAGCCCGAAAGAAAATTCAAGGTGCCCCCGCAGATCAGCAACGCCTCGACACGCTGGTTAAGCTCCTTGAATCTCAGCGACCGCAAAATTCTAAAGTGCTTCTTCGCAGCGCCGGACGTCTCCTGCTCGTCGATCAAAAAGATCTCTGCTTCGCGTCCATTGAAGATGGCATTATCAGCGTGGTGGCAACCAATCTTGAAGGCCAGTCTAACTGCCGTACACTTGAAGAGTTACTTGAAGGGCTCGATCCAGAGACTTTCTGGCGTGCGCACCGATCATTTGTAGTCAACATTAACCGGATTAAAGAAGTTGTGCCCTGGTTCAAGAGCTCATACCAGCTCCGCATGGACGATCGCAAGCAAACTGAAATTCCCGTTAGTCGCGCCCAGACCAAGCGCCTGCGCGAACTTTTCGGGCTTTAGCTTAAACGCGTCTCCGGTACCACGGTTATTTCCAATCTGCGTGAGCCGCGCAGCACAATCAACCGCGTCGCCACTCCAATTCGGTCTTCACTAAGCAAACGATGCAGCACGTCCACGCCTTCAACCGGCTCGCCTGCCAGGGATACAATTACATCCCCTTCCTGCAATCCGGCTTTTTGTGCTGGGCTGTCAGATTCTGCGGAAAGCACCAGAGCGCCCGTGAACGTTTGAAGCTCATAATGCCTCGCGATGTTCCGATTCAATGCCGCTGTCTGCGCCTGAACGCCAATGTAGCTGCGCCGTACTCGGCCAAAGCGGATCAGCTTGCTGGCAATAAATTGCGCTGTGTTGATGGAGATCGCAAAGCACAGCCCCTGCGCCGGCAGGATCGTTGCTGTATTCACGCCTACCACTTCGCCTTGCGAATTCACCAGCGGTCCCCCTGAGTTGCCGGGATTCAACGCTGCGTCAGTCTGGATCACGTCTTCAATCAGGCGCCCAGATTGCGACCGCAAGCTGCGGCCCAAAGCGCTCACCACGCCGGCCGTCACCGTGTATTGAAATCCATACGGGTTGCCGATGGCCACAACAAGTTGCCCCACGCGTATCCGGCGCGAATCGCCCAGCTTCACGCTCCGCAGTAGTGGCGCGTCGATCCGTAAAAGCGCCAGATCCGTGTCTGGGTCTTCGCCGATCAATTGGGCGTTAAAGTCCCCGGAATCCGGTGTCGATACGGTGATTTTCTCGCCGCCATGGACCACATGACTATTCGTCAGGATGAAACCGTCTGGCGTAAAGATGAACCCGGACCCACTTCCGCCTCGGCCTTGCTTGTTTTCCACCTGTATACGGACAACTGAAGGGCTCACCGACTCCGCTACTGTAGTCACTACGCGCGAATAAGCGTCCATTGCTTCAGCTTCCGTCGCAATATAGGCTGCGGGTTGCGCGTCAGGTCCGGGAAAAGAGATCAAAGAGGGATTGCTGCTCATACGCTCATTTGATAAAGGCAGCCGCACAAAGGATTCAGAGCCATTGCTGCTATTCAACATGGCCAACACGTCCCCATTTACAATGCCTGCGTGACTGATTTGAAGGGTAAAACCGTTTTTATCACCGGCGCAGCGCGCCGCTTGGGCAAAGCTATTGCGCTGGCAATGGCGCAGGCTGGCGCAAACGTTGCTTTTACTTTTCGCTCTTCGTCAAATGAAGCGGATGAAACATTAAAAGAGATCAAGGCCAAAGATGTTCAGGCTCTCGCCTTCGAATGCGATCTGCGCCGACCTGAAAGCGCCAAAGATGCGGTTGAGAACGTCCTAAAGCATTTCCGCCAAATCGACCTGCTCATCAACAACGCTGGCGTCTTTGAGACCGCAAACATCGAAAACATTACTGCCGAACAATGGGATGAAGTCTTTGCCGTTAACGTACGCGCACCGTTTCTGGTATCTCAAAGTTGCATTCCGTCGCTGCGTAGCGCTCATGGGCGCATCATCAATATGGGATCGCTCGGAGGAGAGAAGCCCTGGGCAACGCATGCGCATTACTGTTCTTCCAAGGCGGCGCTGCACATGCTTACGCAGGTGATGGCCAAGGCCCTGGCTCCGGAGATTGCTGTTAACTGCGTTGCACCGGGAATGATCGACATTGGCTCAGGAGAAAAGGACCCAGGGCTGCTTCAGCGGCTGGCCGCACACACGCCGATGAAAAAGAATGGCTCGCCTCAGGATGTCGTTAGCGCCGTTATGTATTTCGCCACCGCACCGCACTTCATTACCGGGCAAATCCTCACTGTCGATGGCGGCCTGGGATTGCGTTAACTGCAGGTTTGTGTCCGGGCATTCGCCATTGCAAGCGCTATCGCTGGCTCACAAACGCTTTCACTACAATCGCTCGCGGATCTTTACCCAGCGGGATCATCGTTTCGAGCACCGGCAAATCCGGCTGCGACTTGCCCTTGCTATCGATCAGGGAAAGCACAGTCATGTCACCGCTTCCGGTATTTACTACCAACAAAAGCAGCTGGTTCGGTGAGAGCGCCATGCCTTCCGGGTGACTTCCCACCGGCACTGATGCCGTCCGCTTGCCGTTATCAATGCTGTAAACCGCCACTGAATCTGATCCAAAATTCACCACATAGAGCAGCGCATTGTCTGGCGATACCAGGCTGCGTACAGGATGGTCGCCAATCTGGAATGTATTGTTGACTTCATTCGTGCTGGTCACGATTTCAGAAATTGAACTGGCGTCGTAGTTGCTGACAAAAACTTCGCCGCCATCCGGCTTCACCACCAAATGGACAGGGGTTTTGCCCACGTCCAGAAGGGTTAGTAGCTTGTCAGTCTTCAAGTCCACTACGCCAACCTGCCGCGATTCACTGCACGCCACAAACACTTTGCTGGAATCCGGCACAATCGCCAGTTCTACCGGCTTGGCGCACACTGCCACCTTGTTGCGTACCGCCAGTTTTTGCGTGTCCACAATGGCGATTGAATCCTCATCTCTCAGAGCAACAATCGCCAGCTTGCCGTCGGGCGTTAATCGAGCCAGATTGCTTCCATTGCCGGTGGAAATATATTTGATCACCTTGCGCTGGTCCAGGTCGATCACGGCAAGGTTGGCCGAACCGGAGTTCGCTACATAAGCCCGTTTGCCGTCAGAAGAAACATCCACAAAAAACGGCGCGCGATGCACTCCGATAGTCGAAACCACTTTGTTCGTTTCCGCGTCAATCACGCTGATGTTGTTGGATTCCGTGTTGGCAACGTAAATTTCGTTCTTACGAGGGTTCACCGCCACTCCGGTGGGGCTGCGTCCCACAGAAACTGTCGTAAGGATCGAGAGAGCGCGGAGGTCGATTACGGTAACGCTATTGCTGCCCCCATTGGATACGTACGCGTACTCATGATAATTCGGGCTGGGTTCCGGCGTGTCCTTGCAGCCCGCGAGCAGGGCAAGAAGGAGGCACGCCGCAAATGTAAACGCTCGCAACTTATCTGCCGGCCTTGGCAACCGCGGGCCGCGTGCGTGGCTCCTGAACATTGCGGTGGAGCACGGCAGCAATCTGACGTATTTCATGCATCATTTCATCGAATTGGTCAGGGAAGATCGATTGGGCTCCGTCAGAGAGCGCATGCTCTGGATCGTGGTGTACTTCCACCATAACTCCATCTGCGCCCACCGCCACCGCGGCGCGTGAAAGGGGCAGGACTTTGTTGCGTTTTCCTGTTCCATGGCTTGGGTCAACGATGATCGGCAGATGGCTAAGCCGCTGCACTGCAGGCACAATGCTCAGGTCCAGCGTGTTGCGCGTATGGTCGGCAAAGGTGCGTACGCCGCGTTCGCACAATATCACTTCATAATTGCCTTCGCTCAGGATATATTCCGCCGCCATCAGAAATTCTTCCAGCGTTGCGGACATGCCACGCTTCAGCATCACGGGCTTGCGCAGCCGCCCTGCTTTCTTTAACAGCGAAAAGTTCTGCATGTTGCGCGCGCCAATCTGGATTACATCGGCATATTCCGCTACCAGGTGGAGCGATTCCTCGTCCAGCGCTTCTGTAATAATGCGCAGCCCAAATTGGTCGCGGATTTCCGCCATGATCTTCAGGCCGTCTTCACCCATGCCTTGAAACGCATAAGGCGATGTGCGGGGTTTGTACGCTCCTCCGCGAAAAAAGCGCGCGCCGCCTTTAGCAATTCGCTCAGCGATTGTGAAAGCCTGTTCACGGGATTCAATTGAGCAAGGCCCCGCTATTACTCCCAGATCGCGACCGCCAAAGCTGCCGTCACTGCCGGCAAAGCCAATGACCGTGTCTTCTTCCTTGGTATCGCGGCTTACCAGCTTGTACGGCTTGCTGACGTGTATGACTTCCTGCACGCCGGACATTTCGTCCAGCACGCCCGTCTCCATGGCGCCTTTATTGCCAGTAATGCCAATGGCGGTGCGTTGCGCTCCAGGGATAGGGTGCGCCCGTAACCCAAGCGACTCAATACGCTCACAAACCGCGCGTACCTGTTCCTCACTGGCATGCGCCTTCATTACGACTAACATGACTTTGGCCCTCGCTGAATCCTTAGTTTACTGTGGTTTTGCTATCGGTAGCAATCAAAAGCTGAGCATGCTGGAGGTCTGCATCCCGCGTTTACCATGTTAAAATCAATCATTTAGCACATGTCTTCAGGGGATCCAGAGCGTAAGCGCCTTACTATGTCTAAGCCAAAACCGCTTAGGGATCAGGGACGCAAGCGGCTCAGCATGAAAGACGTGCTTTTGTGGGCAGAAGGCGAGCCACCTAAGCCAGGGCCCCGGCGTATCGGCATACATACCTCGACGGCAGGTGGGGTTGAGATGGCTGCGGAACGCGCCTACCGGCTGGGAGCCAATACTTTCCAGATCTTTTCTTCCAGCCCGCGGCAGTGGCAGCCTTACTCGCTGGCGGCAACTCAGTGTGACGCCATGCGCGGATTGCGGGAGAAATACGGCATTGGCCCCATGGCGATCCACAGCAGTTATCTGGTGAACCTGGCCAGCGCAACGCCGGAGTTTCATCGCAAATCGGTCAAGGCTTTTCGCGGAGAATTGGAACGCGCAAAGGCCCTATGCGCTGAATATTTGGTACTACATCCTGGCTCTTTTCGCGGACGCAGCCGCGAAGAAGGTCTGGAATTAGTCGCCCGCTCCATAGCTGAAGCTGCCGAAGGTCTGGAACTGGAAAAGTCAAATCTTCGGGTCCTGATAGAGAACACGGCCGGATCGGAATTTTCATTAGGTGGGTCGTTTGATCAGGTGGCGCATCTGTTGCAGTACCTGCGACCAGTTTGTCCCGTGGGCGCCTGCATCGATACGTGCCACACACACGTCTCCGGCTACGACATTGTTACTGAGGCGGGTTGGCACGAAACCATGCAGACGCTGGATGAGACAATCGGCTTGAAAAATGTAATGGTGTGGCATTGCAATGACGCGAAAGATGCGCGAGGTTCAAAGCGCGACCGTCATGAGCATATCGGCAAAGGAACGATTGGTTTGGACGCGTTCCGCCGGTTGCTGAACGATCCGCGCACGGAGCACGCGGCATTCATTGCAGAAACGCCGATTGAAGAGCCCGGCGACGATTTGCGTAATATAGAAACGTTAAAATCATTAGTACAGGTAGCCACGGCCCCGGCAAAGCGGAAGAGAGCGTAGCAGAGATGTCCGACACCAAAATCGAAATCACCGCCAACCAACCCGAGCAGCGCGAGCTTCGCTACGAACCGCAGCGCATTGAAGAGAAGTGGCATGCCCGCTGGGAGGCTGATCCTGCGCTTTACGCCGCTGAGCCGCACACCAGCAAGCGCAAGAAATATTACGTGCTGGAGATGCTGCCGTATCCTTCCGGCGCGTTGCACATGGGACACGTGCGGAATTACGCCATCGGAGACGCGCTCGCCCGCTTTATGTGGATGAGCGGCTACAACGTGCTTCATCCCATGGGATGGGATGCATTTGGGCTTCCGGCGGAAAACGCCGCTATTAAAAACAACGTTCCACCACGTGAATG
>DATBVH010000241.1:0-8298 GCA_036515395.1 Candidatus Angelobacter sp. | reverse complement strand
GCCCCAGAGCGCCTGCAACATACTCTCGCAATGTCCTGATACGGAATACGGGCAAAGCAGAATCCACGCCGGCAACAGCGCGGCGAATTGATCCTAGCAAGTGTTCCGAATCGCCAGCGCCGCGCACCAGCATGGAAACATCGGGCTGCCAGGGAAACATGAGATAGGTCTGTTCCAGAGGGAAATAAGCCATTGCCGGGGGCTCGCGCCGGAGATCCTGGTTTGCCGTATCTCCCACGATCCCGACAATCTCAAATGTTTGATCATGTATTCCGACTTGCTCGATGTGCTTGCCTAACGCATGTTCATTCGGCCAGTATTTTCGCGCGAATGATTCACTTACAAGGGCCACGCCCGGACCATTGGCCGAATCAGAACGCTTAAAGTCACGGCCACTCAGCAGTGGAATACCAACGGTCTTGAAATATCCGGGGCTGACGCGACTGCCTCGAATCCCCTGCCGTTTGCCGTCGCCTGAGCCATGCCCTTCGATCTTTACTGAGGTAGACATATCCGCACTCATGGGAGGAGTTCCCAAGGCGGCTGACTCCACGCCGGGCTGCGCTTGCAAAGAGTCCAGCAGAGGGTCCAGCAGATTTACGGCCGCATTCTTGTCATAGCCCTGGCGTATCAGATCGGTCGATGCAAAGACAGCGTGTTCAGGATCAAATCCCAGCCGGACCTGCGAGGCATGCCAAAGCGTCCTCGTCAGCAACCCGGCTCCCACCAGCAACAGCACTGAAGCAGCAACTTGCATCACCACCAGCGCAGCCTGTGCAGAGAAACCATGTCCAACCGCGCTTGAGCGATTTGAATCGCTCTTGATGTTATGGACTAAGTCAGAGCGCGAATATTTCAGCGCAGGGACCACTGCGCTGATCAAAGCCGCGGCAAACGCGATAAAACCGGTAAAGGCCAGAACGCGCAGATCGAGAATTGAAGAAGCCCGGCCCAAGGGCAAATCAAGAGTCGCGGGAGCGGTGAGAACAATCAGTCGCGTCGTCCAGCTCGCGAACATGCAACCCAGAACAGATCCAGCCGCAGAGATCAGCAAAGCTTCTGACAAGTGCAGCATCATAATCCGTTGCCGTGAACCTCCCAGCGCCAGCCGGACGGCGATTTCCTTCTGACGGGATTCCGACCGCGCCAGCATCAATCCCGCTACATCGGCGCACGCAATTAAAAGCACTAGCGCAACGATTCCCAGCAGCAGAAATGAAAATTGTGCGTTGGTCTGCCTGGCAGCTTGAGTCACAGGGACCAATACAGGCCACGGACGCTTCCAGTCCCGCCCTTCAGCAGGGTCAGGGTTGCCCGCTCCATTCCGCTCCGCAAGCGTATCCAGTTGCGCCTGTGCCTGCGCTTCAGAGACTCCGTGCTTGAGCCTCCCGACAACAGCGAACGGCACAAATGATTGGTGATTCAGCGGAATCTGGCTCTTGAGCAAGGGATCAATCTCAACCCCGTAGGCGAGGGGAATCCATATCTCAGGAAAGTTCTCAAATGAAACGCCTCCAAATCCTGCCGGAGTTACGCCCACTACCGTGAACCATTGGCCGTCAATCAATATCTGCGACCCAAGCACGCTCTGGGTGGAAGAGAAATGCCGTCTCCAGAAATTATGGCTTAGCATAACGGACGGAGCGGCATCTTTGCGGTCATCGTCGGCCAGCAATGTTCTGCCCATCTCTGCCATTGCCCCGAGAAGCTGAAAGTAGTTCCCGGTAACCATACCGGCATCAACGCGCTCCGTGCCGAATTTTCCGGCGGAGACATTGGCGGGAAAACGATCAACATAGGCAGCCAGTCCGGCAAAAGCCTCGCTGGAATCGCGATACTGCTGAAACGCCGGCAGCGAAACATAGCCCCAGCCCGCATTTCCTCTGGTCTCACCGCCGAAGATCCGCACCAGTTCATTAGGCTTTGACACTGGCAAAGGACGGAATAGCAACACGTCCACGAGACTAAAGATGGCAGTGTTCGCGCCGATGCCGAGCGCCAGGGTTAGCACCGCAACAAAAGTGAAGCCTGGATTTTTCCAGAGCATACGCGCGCCATAGCGCAGGTCTTGAAGAATGTTTTCCAGCATGAGCATTCTCCTGAAGTTTCGCATAAATACCAACCATTGAACGAGAGAACGAAAGTATTTTGCACAGGTCCGGACCTCGGCACATCTCGTGGCACCCGCACGAGCTCGACGCACGATCCGGTCAGGGCGACTTGCGACAGCGTTCGAAATCGATTCCCACGGCATCTAAAATCTGAGGTTGTGGAGGTGTTTGCATGAAGGTGGGCATTGTTGGAGCCGGGGCTGTTGGTGCGGCTTGTCTTACGTCATTGATTACCAGGGGCGTAGCTTGCGAGGTTGTTTTGGTGAACCGCAATCGCAAACGGGCCGATGGCGTAATCACTGACGTCCAATACGGGGCCGCTTTACAACCGCACGTGCGGCTCCGGGCGGGCGAATATGCAGACCTTCAGGGCGCATCGCTGATCATGGTGACCGCCGGAGTGAATGAGAAAGATGGCGGAGCGACCGACCGCAGCGATCCGAAAGGCCGCCTCAATTTGCTGCACAAGAATGCCAAAGCCTATGAAGATATCATTCCAAAGATTACGCAAGCCGCCCCCGATGCAGTACTTCTGGTAGTGACTGATCCCCCTGATCCGCTCGCTGACCTCGCCCTACGGCTGGGACATGCCAAGGTGCTGAGCACAGGAACGTATCTTGATTCATTGCGTTTTCGTTTTCATCTGGCCCGGCGGCTGCAAGTGAATCCGCAAAGCGTGGAGGCGACTGTGGTGGGTGAACATGGCACGTCGCAGGTCTTCCTGTGGTCCAGTGCGCGCCTCGGCGGACGATCCATCTCTCAGTTTGCAAAAGACAATGGCATCAGCTTTGATCAGTTCAAAAAAGAAATTGAGCAGGAAGTTCGATACGCGAACATCACCATCATTGAAGGCACGGGCGCCAGCGTTTTTGGAATCGGCGTAGTATCGGCCCGGATCGCGGAAATTGTGCTGCGCGATGAACAATCGATAATCCCCATTGGATCATTCAACTCCGATTTTGGCACAACGCTTTCACTTCCCAGCGTGTTGGGGCGTAATGGAGTGAGCAGAATTATCATGCCGGAGATGTCCGGGCAGGAAAGAGAGCTGCTCGACAAGAGCGCAAAAACGATCCGCGAAGCGGCGGCATAAGATAAAAAAGCCGCCCAGGTTACGGGCGGCTCAGAGATCGGTCACAACCTGCTGTTGCGTTTAGAAACGGAAATTAATTCCAGCGCGCACAATCCCAGCTCTCATATTTACCGTATGAGTGAAGATGTTGGTGTGGAATGCAATCGGTGGCGTAAATGCCGTTAGATTGCTGGTTGGAATGGATGCCACGCCGAAATCATTCCAGAGGTATTCCCCTTTAATCAACAAGTGGTGAGCCAGGCGATATTCCGCGCCAGTTCCGGCGACCCACCCTGGCCGCGTCTCGTCAATGGCTGCGCTCTCATGGGCGGTGGCAAATGTATCGGTAAACAATCCAGTGTATTTCACATTGGTAATCGCGGCCCCGCCGGTTCCGTAGAGCAGAAAGCGGCCAAAAACCACGCCGATGCGCGGACGAATGGTGAATACCCAGCTTGTCTTTGCGGTCTGCGTCACCGTGAACGAGGTTGGTGCGCAGCAGGGATACAATGCTGTGGCGGTTGTGCTGCCGCTAAGGTTCATGGCGCCATAGTCAGCTTCAAGCCCAACGACAAAGCTCTCCCATTGGAAGTTGAAGCCAGCTTCGCCTCCGGCATTAAGGCCGTTCATATTTATTGTCTGGTTGCTGGCGCTGGTGATTGCCGGCGTGCTGGTGGCGGCGAAATAGCCCGTTGGACTGAAACTGGGGGCAGTGTCCACCCTGGGCCTGCCAAATGCTCCACCGGCAGTTGCACCGACGTAAAAGCCCTTGAAGTCTTCGTCCGCGGCGTTTGCCGATCCAATGGCAAAAAGCACAAACGCAAGCGCACACGTTCCCTGTAAGAATCTGTTCAAAACACACCTCATCCTTGTCGATAGATTTAGTTTTAAATTGGGGGGTTCGCACCCACCTTATAGCACACTTTGTTTGCTGTTTCGTGCGCGAAGGTAGTGCCACTTGGGGTACAAGCGTTACAAGAATGAATAAAAAAGCCGCCCAGGGATGAGCGGCTTAACAAAAGCAAAGAATTCATTTGAAAAAGCTGTCGGCCTGGCCCAGGCGCTTGTTGACCTCATCCCAGTTCACCACGTTCCACCAGGCTTTCAGGTAGTCAGGACGGCGGTTTTGGTATTTCAGGTAATAGGCGTGCTCCCAAACGTCATTGCCGAAGATGGGAAATTCGCCGTTCGAAATCGGATTGTCCTGGTTTGGAGTGGAGGTAATCTTGAACTCCCCAGACTTAGTGCGGACCAGCCAGGCCCAGCCGCTGCCGAACTGATTCACTCCGGCGGCCTCAAACTTTTCCTTAAACGCGTCAAAGCTGCCGAATGTTTTGTTGATGGCGTCGGCGACCGCGCCGGTAGGATTGCCGCCTTTATTCGGTCCCATGATCTGCCAAAACATGGTGTGGTTCACGTGTCCGCCGCCGTTGTTGCGGATCGCGCCGCGAACATCTTCCGGCAGCGCGCTCAGATTGCGCAGCAGATCTTCAGGGCTCTTGCTGCCCAGTTGAGGATGTTTCTCAATTGCACCGTTCAGCTTGGTTACATAAGCCGCATGGTGCTTGTCATGGTGCAGGTGCATGGTTTGCTCGTCAATGTGCGGCTCCAGCGCGTTGTACGCGTATGGCAGCGCCGGGACCTCATGTGCCGTTATAGTTCCTTGTGCCATTTCAACCACCTTTCATTTATAAGTACCGGACTCATAATCTTGGATGACCCTGGCCTAACCTACGATGCGGCATTCTTGCCGCCCTAAAACGCCTTGAATGCCAGCTCCAGCAGTGTCTTTTGCTCCATCTCATGGGCCGTGTGCGAACCTGTGGATGGACTTGACGACGGTGAACGTTTCACCGAGCGGAACGGCGCGCCCCGGGCCAAACGCTCCAACTGTGGCGCCAGGAAGTTCAATGCGCCCATGTTGGCGGGTTCTTCCTGCACCCAGAGAAACTCGCGCGCATTTGTGTGCTGCGCGAATGCCGCTTCCAGTTCGCTTTCCGGCAGCGGAAAAAGCTGTTCCAGGAAAATGATGGCCGTCTTTGTGCCGTTACGACGCTTGCGCTCACGCCGCAGTTCGTGGCCGACCTTCCCCGTGCAAACGATGATCCTTTCGGCGTTAGTGATTTCCGGGTCCTGGATCACGGTTTGAAATTTTCCATCGCTGAATTCATTCAACGGACTAGCTGCGTCAGGATGGCGCAGCATGCCTTTGGGCGTAAACACGATCAACGGTTTCCGCCAGCTTCGCAATGCCTGCCGTCGCAACAGATGGAAATACTGCGCGGCCGTCGATGGCTGTGCGACTTGGATGTTGTCCTTGGCCGCCAGTTGCAGATAACGCTCAATGCGGCCGCTGGAGTGCTCCGGCCCCTGGCCTTCATATCCGTGCGGCAGCAACATCACCAATCCTGAAAGCAGGCCCCATTTATCCTCACCGGCCACAATGAACTGGTCGATGATGACTTGTGCGCCGTTAGCAAAGTCGCCAAACTGTGCTTCCCAAAGGGTCAGGCCGTCAGGATAATCGCGGCTGAACCCGTATTCAAAGCCCAGCACAGCGGCTTCTGAAAGGATCGAATTGTAAGCTTCAAACCATGCCTGGCCTGGCCGGATGTGGCAGAGCGGCACATACTCTTTTTCATTTTCCGTATCGATCAAGCAAGAGTGGCGATGGTTGAAAGTTCCGCGTCGCGCGTCCTGTCCGGAAAGACGAATGGGAATGCCCTCGGTAAGCAATGATCCAAACGCCAACGCTTCGGCCATTCCATAATCCACCGGTAGCTTGCCAGTGCCCATCTTCTCGCGCTGCTCCAGCAGCTTTTTGACTTTCGGGTGAATGGCAAAATCATCCGGATACGTTGTCAGCTTCTCGGTAATCTCCTGCAGTCTGCCCGCATCGACGGCGGTTGCCACTTCGTACTCTGGCTTATAGCGGCCACCGCGATATTTGTCCCAGTAGGCAGGCAGCTTGCGCAGTACCGGAGATTTCTGCATCTGCGCCGCGTGATCGTACGCAGCGTCTACCTTGGCGCGGAAATTCTGCGCCATCTCCGTGGTGTCAATCTTGTTCTGCTCCGCGTAAATCTCAAACAGCGGACGATGAGCATTGATCTTTTTGTAAAGCAGCGGCTGCGTGATGGTGGGATCGTCAACCTCGCTATGGCCATGGCGGCGGTACCCGACCAGGTCGATCACTACATCGCTGCCAAACTGGTAGCGATACTCGGTTGCCATGCGCGCGACACGCAGCACGGCTTCCGGATCTTCTGCATTCACGTGGAAGATTGGAATGGGCTGGCGCTTGGCCAGATCTGAAGAGAAGCGCGACGTATGCAGTTCACTCGGATTGGTGGTAAAGCCGATCAGGTTATTGACGATCACTTGAATCGCGCCGCCAACGGAATAGCCTTTGAGTCCGGCAAAATTCAGCGTTTCCGCCCAGATTCCCTGGCCGGCAAAAGCAGCGTCACCATGCATAATGATGGGAAGAATTTCCTTCGTGCCGTTTTCACCGATATGTTTTTGCTTGGCTAGCGTGCGTCCCAGCGCTACCGGATCAACCGCCTCAAGGTGGCTGGGGTTGGAAACCAGATGCGTGCGAATGGTCTTGCCTTTACGCGTGTGAAATTCGCCGGTCGCGCCCTGATGATATTTTACGTCGCCGCCGCCCAACACGCTGCGCGGATCAACATCTTCAAATCCGGCAAAGATATTTTCCGCCGGAATACCAACGGCCAGTGTCATCACCGTAAGGCGTCCACGATGGCTCATGGCCATTACTGTGGTCGTGGCGCCCAGTTCCGCGCCGGTCTCCAGAATCATATCCAGAAGCGGAATCTGCGCTGTAGCGCCTTCACCGGAATAGCGCTTGGTGCCCAGATAACGGGTCTGCATGATCTGCTCAAAGAGGTCGGCCTGAAGCAGACGCTCAGCCAGCCAGCGACGATCCACCTGCTGCGGACCGGGATTTTCGAGGCGGTTCTGGATCCACTCGCGGCGCTCGCGCTGCGGCAGATGCATGAACTCTGCACCGATGGTTCCGCAATAAACCCTGCGGGCCTCTTCCGCGCCCTCAGCGTCAGTAGGAAGGTCGGAATAGCCGCCACCAATCGGCCCGCCAAAGGGATTCAAATTGGCGTCAAGGTAGCCCCAGCGGCGGTAGGCATCAAAAACCTGCTCGCGACCGTTTTCACGTCCTAGGGAGATTTCACTTGCCGATAACTGTGCTGTTTTGCTGCTCATCTCGTATGTAATCCAGATTGATAAGGGAACTGGTCCAGCGGAAGTTCCGGAGGATTCCTAACCTTTGAGGATAACACTTTGCGCGGAAGAAATTTAAGACCGCCCTAGGATCCAACTGCCGCTTCGCCACAGCTTCTCATGTATCGACCAATGAAAAGCAGCAACTCTGATGAGGTTGCCTGATTCCCACCGTTAAAATTTGTTTAGCCTCTCTGAGCATGATTCAGCGGGCCTAATCCCTCGCGCATCTAATCTCTTAAAGCGATACACACGGGGACAAGGAGGAAACAGGTTTCATGCGTCTATTTTCAGGACTCTTAATTTCAACTCTGGCACTGGGGACAATCGTGACGACCGGATGCGCGGAGCACCGGTATCGAAACGATCCTTATGCATACGGCGGGAACAGCGGCTACTACGGGCAGAATGATCCGTATTACCGCCAATGGCTTGCGGAACGCCGGTACAACTACGTCGAATACAATCGGTTAAACCGTGAACGCCAGCAGGAATATTGGAATTGGAGACGTCAGAACGAAGCGCGTTTCCGCAATGATCCCCGCTTCCGCGACAATCAGCGCTATGCACCTAACGGCCGTTACGCGAACGATCATGACCGCGATGACCGCCGCCGGAACGACCATGACGCTGATGACCGCCGGTGGAACGGCGGCAGGCAGGTAGCTCGTGATCGAGATGGAGACCGTGATCGCCACCAAGCAGACAGGGACCGCCACAAAGTAAAGGATCGGGACCATGACAACCGTCGCGATAAGGATCGCGATCACGACAGAGACCACGATCATGACCGGCGGTAGCTAACTTAGGGATGAGACCAAGAGGGCGGCCCAAATGGCCGCTCTTTTTCCGCCC
>DATBVH010000240.1:0-4049 GCA_036515395.1 Candidatus Angelobacter sp. | reverse complement strand
CGGCGGAAAACGCCGCCATCAAGAACAATGTTCCGCCCAGGGAGTGGACGCTCCGCAACATCGCGCACATGAAGTTGCAGATGAAGCGGCTTGGCTTTGCCTATGACTGGTCACGCGAAGTTACTACCTGCCTTCCTGATTACTACAAGTGGAACCAGTGGTTCTTCTTAAAGTTTTATGAAAAAGGTTTGGCATATCGCAAAAAGAGCAGGGTGAACTGGTGTCCTGAATGCGCCACAGTGCTTGCCAATGAACAGGTAGTTGACGGCTGCTGCTGGCGGCATGAAGAAACACAGGTTGAGACACGCGACCTGGAGCAGTGGTTCGTCCGCACCACCAACTATTCTGATGAGCTTCTTGCCGGGCTTGACAAGCTTGAAGGCTGGCCGGAAAAAGTCCGCACCATGCAGCGTAACTGGATCGGCCGCAGTGAAGGTGCGCTGGTCGATTTTAAAGTCGATGGCGCTGTCTCAGCTAGTGACAAGATCACGGTCTTCACCACGCGCATTGATACGATTTATGGCGCAACTTCCATCCAGCTTGCTCCGGAACATCCCATGGTGGCTGAGTTGGTCGGCAACGATCCTCATTTGTATTCCAAGGTTGAAGACCTCATCCGGGACCAGGCCCGGGCAAGGGAAGCCGGTGATGTAGGCGGTATTGAAAAGCATGGCGTCTTTACCGGACGCTATGCCTGCAATCCATTCAATCAAGAACAGGTGCCCATCTGGGTTGCGAACTACATTTTGATGGACTACGGCACCGGCGCGATCATGTCCGTTCCTGCGCACGACGAGCGCGATTACGAGTTTGCCCAGAAGTACGGTTTGGAAGCTCGCATTGTCATATTGCCCCGCAGGACCGGCCAACCGCCCGCGCCCGGAGATCCTGAGCCGCCGGTTCTTCCTTATACCGAGAAAGACAGCCTGCTTATCAACTCTGGACAGTTCAGCGAACTCTCTAACCAGGAAGCTATCGAGAAAATGACCGCCTATGCGGAGCGGGGCGGCTTCGGCAAACGCACCGTAACGTATCGCTTGAAAGATTGGGGCATTTCCCGCCAGCGCTACTGGGGTACGCCTATTCCAATGCTTTATTGCGAGCAGTGCGGCGTTTTGCCGGTGCCGGAACGCGAGCTTCCGGTCTTGTTGCCGGAAAACGTTGACATCACGTTGCAAGGCGGGTCTCCACTTGGCCGTGTGCCTGAGTTTGTGAATGCCAAGTGTCCTAAATGCGGCGGCACCGCCCGCCGTGAGACGGATACCATGGACACGTTCGTCGATTCATCCTGGTATTTTTACCGCTACACCAATGCGCAACTCAAGGACCGTCCGCTTAATACCGCTACTGTCGATTACTGGTTTCCCATTGACCAGTACATTGGCGGCGTGGAACACGCAATTTTGCACTTGATCTATTCGCGCTTCTGGACCAAGTTCATGCGCGACCTTGGCATGGTGCACCACGATGAGCCGGCAACGCGTCTCTTTACGCAGGGCATGGTGATTAAAGATGGCGCCAAGATGTCCAAGAGCAAAGGGAACGTGGTTTCACCCGATGAGATGGTGGCAAGATTTGGCGCGGATTCCACGCGCATGTATGCGCTCTTTGCCACGTCGCCCGACCGCGAGCTTGACTGGCAGGAAACCGGTGTTGAGGGAGTGCATCGCTTTCTTGGCCGGGCGTATCGCTTTGTGATGCGCAACGCTGGAGCCGCCGACAAGACGTCGTCGGGAAACGGCACTGGTGCTGCTGCGTCCACTGAACTCTCGCCCAAAGCTCGGCAGATTGAACGCAAGCTCCACCAGACCATCAAGCGCATCTCTGAGGATTTTCAGGGACGCTGGCACTTTAATACTTCCGTGGCTGCGATTATGGAGTTCGTAAATCAGCTTTATGCCGCGGAAGATGAAATCAGCTCCGGGAAATTTCCGCCCGCGTTGCTGGCTGATGTTCAGCGGAAGCTTGTGCTGCTGATGGCCCCATTCGCGCCGTACGTTGCTGCCGAGTTGTGGGAAGTCCTGGGAGAAAAAGAAAATCTTCTTCGCTATCCCTGGCCCGCTTACGATTCTGCTTTGGCTAAAGAGGACGAGATCACCTACGCCGTTCAAGTGAATGGCAAGCTTCGCAGCCATATAGTCTTTCCCGCGGACACTCCGGAAGACGCTGTGCGTGAGCGCGTGCTTGCTGACGAAAAAGTGCGCGCCGCCACAGATGGCAAACAGGTGGCCAAGATAATCGTTGTCGCAGGCAAGCTGGTCAACGTGGTGGTCAAATGATCGTAGTGAAAAAACAAGATGTCTAAGACGCCCAATCCCATCACGCAGGGGCTCCGCGCTGTCACCCGCGATCCCGCCATCTTCCTGGTTGAAATTCTCTGGCGCTGGTCATTTGGGATTCTGACCTGCTTGCTCGTCGTCGGAGTTGGGTTGATGCTTCTTGGCCCATTGCACATTGGCCATCAATGGGACATGGCGGTGCGCAGCCGTGATCCCCAGAGAATGGCCCAGTTGATTGTGGCCGTCGTGTTGCTTTTGGGAATCAAGGTCATCATAATTGCGATGCTCGGGGTGCCATTGGCGATAGCTCTGATCTGGGCCATTCTTTCTGCGCTGGGACGTTTCGTTACCCTCAAGCGATTGCGTGCGGGTCTAACTTCGCTGCGATTCGGCAGCATTTTTGCGCTGCAGCTCTTGCGCGGCTTTGTTGGCTGGTTTTCCTTTGTCCTCTTGTTGGCCGCTACCGTTGGCGAGATGCTCATCGCGACCCGCGGCCCCCAGCCGGACCTTCTTCTTTACTACCTGATGATGTTGCCGTCGGTCATTCTGATCAGCGCCTTTTGGCTCACCGTGAACTGGTATCTTTCGTTGGCAGCAATTTTTGGTCGCGAGGGACAAAGCTTTCGCGGCGCGCTGCGGCAGGCACGCCAGACCGTCCGCCAGCAGCGCTCTGACTTCGCTGGAACCGGCTTCGTTTTCCTGCTGTTTCGAACTGTCATTCTGCTGATTGTGGTTGCCATCTGCGGACTCGCCTCAGGCATGGTGGGGACTGCGCCGCAGAGTTACTTTGTTCTGCTCGTGGTCGTTTCCCTGGCATATTTAGCTGTTGCTGACTTCCTCTACATGGCCAGAATGGCCGCATACCTTGCTTTAGCTGCTGCTTACGTCGATCCCGCAGCCGGGCCCAAGCTCGTCGCGACTTCCGCGGCCATGCCGGTTGAGAACACCTCGCCTCTCTGATTTACCTTTACACTCTTTTGTCTTTACACTCTGGCGCGAATCGGAAATAATTGTTCGTGGAAGAACAATCCATCGTAATCCTCGATTTCGGTTCGCAGTACACGCAGCTCATTGCGCGCCGCATCCGCGAACTCAAGGTATTTTCCGTCGTTCTGCCCTGTACCGCCACGCTGGATGAAATTAACAGCTACCGGCCTGTTGGCATCATTCTGAGCGGAGGCCCGTCTTCCGTTTACGATCAGGACGCACCTCCCGCCGATGACCGCGTGCTCGCCCTTGGGCTGCCCGTACTCGGTATCTGCTATGGCTTGCACTTCATCACGCACAAACTCGGCGGAAAAGTTCGTCCCGGTCCCAAGCGCGAGTACGGCCACGCGGAAAATAACGTCAAAGGCCAATCGCGGCTGTTTGAAGGCCTGCCACCCTCGCTCAACGTCTGGATGTCCCACGGCGACGAAGCTCTTGAGCTTCCCGCTGGCTTCAGCGTAATGGCCCGCAGCAGCAACGCCCTGGCTGCGATGGAAAATGAGTCGCAAAAGATCTGGGCGGTGCAGTTCCATCCTGAAGTCCATCACACCAAGCGCGGCGTAGACCTGCTGCGGAACTTCGTGGTCAATATCTGTGGCGCTCGCGGGGACTGGACTCCACAGCACTTCATCGACGAAACTATTCGCCAAGTGCGCCAGACCGTAGGCGAGCAGGGAAGAGTCATCTGCGCGCTTTCCGGCGGCGTCGATTCGGCCGTGGCTGCCACGCTGGTCAATAAAGCCATTGGCCGGCGGCTGATCTCCGTTTTTGTCAATAACGGCG
>DATBVH010000239.1:0-3148 GCA_036515395.1 Candidatus Angelobacter sp. | reverse complement strand
TTTTATCTCACCATATCCCGCCAGTAGTTTCACTCATGCTCTATCCCGCAAACTGCATTTGGCACCTCACACTTGCGCAGACATCGATACTGGGTGACCTCCCCTGTCCGAAAAAAAGAGCACCCGGAGACAAGAATCCTTGGCTCCGGGTTTAGCGTTGCGCAGAGAGGATGAACTTTAAGGGTTTTGCCAAACAAAGAACACATCCCAAGCCCATCGCGCGCCATGGCTGTGCGCCGCATCATCCACCACCGAACGGAATCGGAACTGATTACCAAAATTATCGACTCGACTCGATGGCTTGTAGTCGAGAGAAATTTGATCAACTCCAAGTTCCGTAAGAGTGTGAAGTTCCCAAGGCTCGGCTATCCCGTTATGGTTGAAGTCCTGCCAGAGGCGCAGCTTTGAGAAGACTGCGTCCCTTCTGTCAATAATGCCATCGCCGTTGCCTCCATTCTCTGGAAGATCAAACTGCGCCAGCGCGCTAAATCCGTTAGGGTTGGGCGAAAGCGGTTGCGGCGTGTAGTTGCCAAATAGCTCAACCCCATTATCGATCTTGCCGTTACCGTTTCGATCCAATACGAGAAAGGCATTGGTTGATCCGGGGCATGTCCAGGCAACTTGGACTGGCGTGCCTGTGACGAAAATATCGAACATCACTCCGCCTGCAGCGTCCGTTAATTGAAACCCCGAACCATCTACATCGATGATGATTGGCGATGGATTACAACCGCCGTCCTGAGTCGGCCGATAACCGGCCGGGCAACGAGGGGATCCCCCACTTCCGCCACCGCTCGCGGGAGCATTACCAGCGCCAAAATCGTCATACGTCCCGGCTGAGTTGATATCTGCAGCCGTTGGACCTGTAATGGGGCCGGCATCGTTAAATGGAAGTTCGCCCGAATCCATGATAGTGGTTGTGAGTCCACAGTCGTCGCAATCGCCCAGAAAGAAGGTGTGTCCTTCCTCATGGGCTGACCAGTATTCGACCGCATCTGGATTGGTTAGACCGGAATTGATCTCAATAATCGAACCTGTCACCGGAGCGCTGATGTCATCTGCCGCGCCGGACCCGATAAAGTATGTATTGTGGGCAAACGCCGTAGGATCTCCTCCAGGAGAAGAATCACTCTCTACAACTTGGTAGTATCCCTGCGGGTTCGCGGGGTATCCGTCTATGGGAATGAAATTGAACGTATCGTTATTCCAACTCATGCCTGAATTCATATTGCTGATGCCGGTTACAACGGCCTCATACATCGGACTTCCTGGTTGTCCCCAAACCTCAGTATTCATATATACGTTTACGGTGACGCCGCTGGGCCAGCCCGCTGGTAGACCGGTGCTGTTTTGGCTAGCGTTTGAAGGTATGGCTTGCGCCAGGCAATAATTCGTCGCGAGGACTAGGCAGCCAATGCACACCCAATGCAAACAAATCCTGCTCACATTTTTCACAGGAATTCTCCGTTCTTTTTATGGTTGTTCGGGTAGCTTCTGGTTTGGTGAGGGAGCTAGCGGATGTTGTGGTCCGCGATCGCTTGCTCAACGTGAGATATAAATTCGGGTTCAGTCATCGCCATATACCGGCCTACATTCTCTTGATCGCTGGGCCGGTAAGCTCGCGTGGGCTGGGGATGCCCTTGATCCAACAGCCATGCTTTCGTAATCCCAAATGCATCCAGCCCTGGAGGTTTGGTGTGAAGGAAAAGAACATATCTCTTTCCTACATCGACAAGGCCCGAACTGTTTGAAACTGGATAATGCAGGATCTTCCCGTTAAGTGTGACCGCTCCACCTGTTTCCAGAATGTCCAGCGAGCCATGTGATACAAGATTGGCTGAAGTGTCTTGCAGGATCTTTTCTATCTGGACCTTAAGTTCTGTATAGATCGTTGTGTGATCACTGGAAAGATGGGACTGCGCTGAAATGACTTTCCCCACAATTATGGCTGGGGAGTTTACTGGTAATGGGGGGATGAAGCCGTGGTCAGTTGTAGCGCCGACTCCTCCTCCTGCCTGAGCGGTGTCTTCCAATTTAGCGGCCAAACCAAGTCGATGGTTAAATGAATCCGAACGGTTCTGGCGTAACTGCTTCTGCTGGCCGGTAAGCGGCACATTTACCGTTTCGGGCGTAGGCACTCGCTCCCATGATGGCCGAGCAGGAATGACAACTTGTCTATCCTCCTGCAAACTTGATGGCTGTTGTGCCGCTATTGGCAAGGCAATAAAAGCCACTGCGGTACCTAAAGACGTCAGAGCACGGATGATCTTCATAATCTTGCTCCTTATGTGGTTGTAGTGGGGCCCGACAGCTAGCATCCTTTGTTGCTGCTGAAAGCGAAATGGTTGCCAAGGCCTACGTCCTCAAACCCTCCGCGCCGGTGCCGGTCCCGGCTCCAGAATCTCCGGCTCGGTCGTCCGCTGGCGATCATGATCGATCACATCCTGCTCAGGTGCGCTGTTCAACTGGCGTGTCGCAAAGAAGACGGCTGCCGTCCACGTGGGGAAAAGATCGAGTCCGGGGACAAGCTCCGCGGCAAAGGTAGGCAGAAAGGCCCAGTGCCATCCCAGCAGCTTGATGAGGATTGCGCCCACGATCAGGTCCAGCCCGGTATCCAGAGGCGAGAGGCCGCCCTCAGCAAACAAGGGCATACCAACAATCTGGATCGCGTCGGCCACAATGGCGACGAACCAGGCTTTGCGCTGTTCCGGCGACTTTACCCTCTTCAAGAAGTCGAACTTAAAGAATTGCAGACTCATCTGGCCCTCCGACTCAAAGAATACACTCGATTTTTTCAATCACCCTATCTCCCTATTCCGATCAGCGTCATCAGTGTTAATCAGCGGTAAGCGTTTGCTTTTCTCAGTGCCTCTGTGTCTCAGTGGTGGGTTTTGATTTATTTGATGCCCACCAGCGCCATTTGGCGTCCGGTTTTTCCTCTTTCCGCCCGATGAGAGAAGAATTTTTTCGGCTGGCACACAGTGCAGTCCTTGAGCGCCGTAATGTTTGCTTCTGGGACGCCGGCGCCGAGCAATTGCCGGCGATTGGCTTCACGCAGGTCAAGATGCACCTTAATACACGGATCGCCATGCCCTGGCGCGCGCTGGTTCATGAACAGCATGGGATAGCGCTCGCGCACGGCGTCCGA
>DATBVH010000238.1:0-4148 GCA_036515395.1 Candidatus Angelobacter sp. | reverse complement strand
GAAGGGCTGCGTCGACCGGTTAACGGAGGGCTTAAAGCGTTTATGGAAGTTTCCGGTCTAAATGGTGAACGTGCAATTGGTGCCGGCGATGTAGGCTTCCGCCTTGGCCCACGCATCAACGCCGCGGGACGCATGGACGTGGCTCGCGACGTGATCGAGCTGTTTACGTGCAAAGATCAGGCCCGCTGCAAAGAGATCGCGGAAAAATTGAATCAGCTCAACCTGGAGCGCCAGACGGAAGAGCAGCGCATAGTCGCGGAGATTGATGAGCAACTTGCCGCGGAACCTGACCTGACAGGGAAGTTCTGCATGGTCTTTGATGGCGACGGATGGCACCGCGGCGTCGTCGGAATTGTGGCATCGCGGGTTGTCGAGAAGACGGGCCGTCCAGCGCTGGTGATTGCCAAGGAAGGAGAGGAGGCCCATGGTTCGGGCCGCTCAATTTCCGCATTCCATCTGCTGAATGCGCTTGAATCCTGCCATGATCTGTTCACGCGTTTTGGCGGCCACGCACACGCAGTCGGCTTTGCCATGCCCAGCCTAGCTGTTCCTGTCTTAAAGCAACGGTTGAACGCTTACGCCCAAACCATGCTTAAGCCTGAAGACTTATTGCCGGAGCTGAACATTGACGCTGAAATCCCTCTCAGCTCCGTCACGCCAGAATTGCTCGAGAACTTAGGACGGTTGGAGCCGTTCGGTCATGGCAATCGCGAACCGGTATTTTCCAGTTGCGGTGTGAGCCTGTTAATGCCGCCAAGGATATTGAAGGAGAAACACATTAAACTTCGGGTGAATCAGAGATTGCCGGATGCCAAGGCCAGCTTCAACTATGAGGCTGTCGGCTGGAGAATGGCGGAACGGGCCAAGGCAGCGTGCCTTCAGCTCGGGGACAACCTGGATGTGGCCTACAAGATCGGATTGAACTTTCATCCCGACTTCGGAGGCCTGGAATTGACTTTGGAAGATTTTAGAAGGTCAGTTCCCGCGGCAATTTCTGTTTGCGGCTGACGGCCAATAGAGTTATAGTCCCGTCTTATGCCAGAAGAATTTATCTTTTGTTCCAAGTGTGGCGCGCAGAATCCCTCCACGTCACAATTTTGCCAGGGCTGTGGCTTGACTCTTGCCAGCGGTCTTGCCCCAAACCAAGCGGCTGCCCCGGCACGTGCTTATGCTGCCGCTCCTCCGGTTGCCTATGTGGCTGCTCCCACCGTGCCTTATGGCGGATTTTGGATTCGCCTCCTGGCGCATTTGCTTGACCACGTTATTTTGAGCGCGGTAGCCGCTCCTCTGTTTTTTATCATGATCTTACCGTCAATCGTTCGCATTGCACATGAAGCAGAGCAGAATCAGGAGCCGTCTCCTGAGATGATCATTGCAATCGTAAGTTCGGTTTTCGTTTACATTGCACTGGCATTCGTCGGACAGTGGCTCTATGAAGCTTTGCTTACAAGTTCCTCATGGCAGGGAACGATCGGGAAAAGGGTTCTACGGCTTAAGGTGGTGGATGAAGCCGGTAGCCGGATTGGGTTTGGTCGCGCTACTGGAAGGTTCTTTGCCAAGATATTGTCTTCGATGTTTTTCTGTATCGGCTACATCATGATTGGATTCACGGAACGCAAAACTGGCCTGCATGACATGCTTGCCGGAACCAAAGTGCTGCGCTACTAATCGCGCTGGTACTGGCTTGCAGGCAGACAGCGCAGTCCAAATCCATTGTCATTTAACATGAAGGCATGCCCTTTGATCCCAAGCGGCTGAGAAAAATCTTTGCCGGCGGCGCAGTGCTGGTATTTGTCATTGCCCTGGGATTCTACCTGCACGGTGTCTTTAAGCCGCAAGAAGTGATTCCCGATACGACCAAAAACATCCCTTCAGGCGTGGAAAAAAGCGCTACAGGTTTCAATCTCTCCAAGTCAGAAGGCGGCAAGACTCTGTTTAACATCCATGCGGCCAGCGTGCAGCAATATAAAGAAGGCGGAAAAGCGGCGCTGCACGACGTGAGCATCACCGTATTTGGACGCAACCAGGACCGCTCCGACCAGATTTATGGCTCCGATTTCGCTTATGATCCCGCAGCAAAAGTTGTTACGGCGGAGGGCGAAGTACGCATAGATCTGGAAGCCGTCTCCGCTGCGGCAACTCCCGCAGGTGGCCCTGCGGCAGAGACCAAGAATCTGATTCACGTAAAGACCAGCGCCCTTACCTTCAATGAAAACACCGGAATTGCCCAGACCAAAGCCGCAATAGAATTCCGCGTGCCTGAAGGCAACGGGTCGGCTGTGGGAGCCACCTACGACTCACATGGCGGCGTGCTCACGCTGAAATCGGCTGTGCGACTTACCAGCACTGGCCCGCGCAAAGCCACCATCACCGGCCAGAGCGCAACAATCACAAAAAATCCCAGCAAGATCACGATGCAGTCTGCAAAGGTGGAAGAACCCCAGCATGTAATCTCCGCTGATAAAGTTACGGTTTTCCTGGGTGACGACAATAACATTGAGCGCGTGGTTGGTTCCGGCAACCTGCTTGCCGTCAGCACGGGCGCAAAGGCTTTTGAGGTCAGCGCTCCTGAAGGTGAACTGGAGATGGCGGACGCGAACCAGGCGCGACGAGGCGTTCTTTCCGGCGGAGTTACGTTCGCAAGTAAAGGCGATTCTCCGGCGGAAGGAAAAGCTGGAAAGATTTTACTCACGTTTGGGGCTGCCAATCAGCTGGCTAAGGCACGTGCTGAGGATCAAGTTCAACTGAAACAAGGACCAGCAGGGAAGACACAAGAGTTGCACGCAGTCGCGCTGGATCTTTCCGTGAAGAATGGCCGCAGATTGGAGAAAGCCGTTACTTCCGGCGGGCCTGCGGAAATTGTCCGTGGGCAAGCGCCGGGCAAGACCACTATCAGCGCAGGACATTTTGAGACTACGTTCAATGACCAGAATCGCCCGGTTTCTCTTTATGGCACGCCGGATGCCAAGATCATCGATACCGTTCCCGGCAAGCCGGACAGAATTCTCTCATCGCACGAACTGACGGCAAAGTTCAACGACAAAGGTGAGATTGTTTCCGCCGATCAGACTGGCGATTTCCATTATCAGGAAGGAACGCAAACGGCTTCTGCCGATCGCGCCAAGTATTCCGCGGCGGAAGAAACGATTCTTCTTTCCGGATCACCGCGCGTGATTGACGCTGCACAGGGCGTTATGCTGACGGCCGATAGCATCCAGCTCAATCGGAAGACGCGCAATGCATTTGCCCAGGACAACGTAAAGACTACTTATTCCAAAATGAGTGCACAGCCAGGCGGAGCCATGCTGGGATCAGCCGATCCGGTCCACGTTACAGGGACAACCGCCACCATGAACTCTGCTACGGGAGTCGCCAGATATAGCAAGGCCCGGCTGTGGCAAGGTCCCAACATCGTGGAAGCGCCAACCATCAATTTTGATCGAACCAAACGCAGCCTCCATGCCGAAGGGGGGCAGGGAGGCCGTGTTGCATCAGTTTTTGTGCAAAAAGACAAAAACGGCAAGCTGACGCCAGTGAATGTGACGTCAGACAGGCTTTCCTACGTCGACGCGGAGCGTAGAGCGGTCTTCAGCGGCAATGTGGTGGTGCGGGCGCAGGACATCACGATCACTTCTGCGACCGTTCAAGTGATCCTGCTGCCGAACAAGAGTCAGGCTCAAAATCAGAGTGCAAGCCAGCTGGATCGTATTGAAGCGCAAGGAGATATCCGGATCGAGCAAGGCGGCAGGAAGGCTACCGGAAACAAGCTGGTTTACACCGCTGCCGAGGAAAAAATGGTGCTGACAGGCACCCCAGAAAAACTCCCTAGCATTTTTGATGCCGAACGGGGCCAAATTTCGGGTGATTCGTTGACTTTCTTTACCCACGATGGTAGGGTGCTGGTAGGTAGCGGAGAAACCTCCAAAACCGAGATTCCAAACAGGATTCCTGACGCGAGCAAGAAGTAAATGCAGACCTTGGCCACGGACGAACTCGCGAAATCGTACCGCGGGCGCAGGGTAGTGAATGGCGTCAGTCCTCATATCAACCAGGCTGAAGTGGTAGGGCTTCTGGGGCCTAATGGCGCTGGCAAAACCACCTCTTTTTACATGATTGTGGGGCTTGTGCCCCCGGATAGCGGCCGCATT
>DATBVH010000237.1:0-3369 GCA_036515395.1 Candidatus Angelobacter sp. | reverse complement strand
TCGACTATGGCTCCTGGATGAAAAATGGTGGCGATCCCACACCCTACACGGATGAAGCAGATCAAGCAGATCCATCCGTGTGATCCGTAAAATCCGTGGTGAGGTTTTTCTCGCCCTCTCCGTGTCTCTGCGTCTCCGTGGTAGATCTTTGTTAATTCCCCGCCTGCTGTTGAGTAAATTTCTTCACGTCAGCCGATGTTCCTTTCAGCAGATCGCGCAGAATCGTAACCTCGGCCGTCATGCCGGTCTTGAGTGAAGGTTCAGCAACCGGGGCGAACAGTGGAGAGTGATTGCTGGGCAACTGCTTGCCTGATGCTTTCGTCTCAGCCAGCTTCTGTGGATCGGCAACACCAAGCGTGAAGTAAAACGATGGTATTCCCTGCTCAACGAAGTACGAATAATCCTCTGAGGTCATGATGGGATCTTCCGTCACCACGGTTCCCTTGCCCAGAACACCTTCAAGGGTCGCAGCCAGATGCTTGGTCAATACCGGATCGTTGAAGACAGCGCCTGTTGATTCATATTTTTCTACCAGCGGCATCTTTTCGGCGCCCGCGGCCACGGCCTCGCCTTTTGCCACGCGCTCAATCGACGCTAACAGGTGCTGTCGAACTTCAGGCTTAAATGAGCGGACGGTGAGCCCCATCTGCGCATCGTCAGGAATAATGTTATTTTTTGTGCCGGCTTGAATATAGCCGATGGTAATAACCGCGGCGTCTCCCGGTTTAATTTCACGCGAGATAATTGATTGCACTGTCACGGCGATCCTGGCCGCGATCAATACCGGATCAACCGTCGTGTGGGGCTGCGCGCCATGACCACCCTTGCCATAAACGGTGATCCGGACTGAATCAGCATTGGCCTTGGCATATCCCGGCGTTATTCCCACTTTGCCGACGGGAAGATTATTCGTGTCGTGCATGGCAATTCCAATGTCAGGCTTGGGAAAGCGCGTGAAAAGGCCGTCTTTAATCATCTTGTCCGCGCCGGTAATGGTTTCTTCTGCCGGCTGGCCAATCAGCATCAGTGTTCCGTGCCATGCATCTTTGTTGTGCGCCATGATTGAGGCTGTCCCAAATAAAGCTGCCATATGCACGTCGTGCCCGCAGGCGTGCATTACGCCTACATCGCGCCCAGTGTCATCTTTTGTGCGAACTTTGCTCGCGTAGGGCAGCCCGGTCTTTTCTTCAACCGGCAAGCCGTCAAGCTCAGTTCGCAACATCACTGTCGGACCTTGGCCATTTTTTAGGATCGCCACCACTCCAGTCCCGCCCACATGTTCCGTAACCTCGTATCCCAGCGTGCGCAAGCGATTGGCGAGCTCGGCAGCAGTGCGCGTCTCATGCGAGGAAAGCTCAGGATGCTGATGCAGATCCAGATACAAAGTCTGTGCGTCTGGGAGCACGGAGCTTACCTGCTTATCGAGCGGCGAGTTCTGCGCCCAAGCGCGAACACCTGGCAGACAAAGTAGCAACACGGAAAATACGGCAATCTTGAAACCACGCAAACGGCTGAGGGAAAGCATGGCGGCCTCCTTGTGGACTGGATAGAGTACCACCTCAATTCCAAAGCACAACCTCGGTACCATGAAATTGCAGATTATTCGTCCCTGAGAGCTTCAATCGGCTCCACGGCTGCGGCCCGCCGCGCCGGAATAACTGCTGCCAAAGAGCCCACCACAATCAAGAGAACTCCTACCGGCACAGGTCGAGGGATCCAGATGCTTGGCTCCCTAGAGGAAGGTCTTGCTGCCGGGCATAGGTATGGACTGGCATCTGTAAAAACTTTCAGAGGGGAACTGCTGAATCAGAATTGCTGGGGCAACCTGCTTTCAGCAGCAGCATCACATGCTCAGATAAAAGCCTTATGTGTGCCTACACGGAGGCTTGGGTACCCAGGAGTTTTTCCATGTCACATCGTCGTACTGCAGAGTGTTGCGCTGTGGTCCTTCTTTCCTTGTTGATGTCCGCATGTGCCGGACTTGGCGGCGGATCAAGTTCCCCTACTCCCACACCTGCGCCGGCAGGAAGTTTGAATTCGATCAATCACATTGTCCTTTTCATGCAGGAAAACCGTTCCTTTGATACCTACTTCGGTCAATTGAACGTATACCGGGCCAAGCAAACCCCTCCGCTTCCCCAGGATGTAGATACTTGGACCTCCGGCACAGACAAGACTCCGGCGAACGTCTCAACCCCAAGCTATGATCCGAATACGGGAAAACCAGGGCCGCCCATCAAAGCATTCCACATGCAGAGCGCATGCTCTGAGAACCTGACACCTTCCTGGAATGAGACCCACCGTATCTTCAACTTTTCTGGCCCCTTCACCATGAATGGCAACGCTTTTATTGAGGGAAAGTTTGCGCATGATGAATTTGTGAATGGCGTGCCGAATTTTACGGACTTTACCGGCAAACGCGCCATGGGCTATTACGACGACACCGATCTGCCGTTTTACTACTTCATAGCATCGAATTTTGCTACCTCTGATCGCTGGTTTTCTCCCGCTCCCACGCGCACGCATCCGAACCGCTTTTACTGGATGGCCGCCACCTCACAGGGTTTTGTAGTGCCCCCGCTCCAGCAGATCAACGCGAGAACGATCTTCGAGGAAATGGACAATAACCATATCTCCTGGAAAATCTACACGACGGATGGGCACACATACTTCTCTTATTTCTCTTATTTCAATGCCCACCATGCAAACGTGGTTCCATTGAGCCAGTACTTTACTGACGTGAAAAACGGTACTCTGCCCCAGGTTGCGTATATAGAAACTGGAATCGAGGTCAATGACACCAGCAGCAGCGGTGTTGACGAACACCCCAAGAGCAATATCCAGCTAGGCGCGCAATTTGCGGCGAAGCTGGTCAATGCTCTTATGAATAGCCCATCATGGAAAGATTCCGTGATGATTGAAACCTTTGATGAAGGCGGCGGCCTGTATGATCACGTTCCGCCCATCTCTGTTCCCAATCCGGATGGCGCTCCACCAATTATGCCGGCGACAAACCAACCGGGTGACTTTACGTTGACCGGTTTCCGTGTGCCGCTCATGGTCATCTCACCATTTTCTAAAAAGAACTTCGTTTCTCATACCCCAATGGATTACACCGCGGCTCTTCACCTGATTGAAAACCGGTTCAAGTTGCCCGCGCTGACCAAGCGAGATTTCTCCATGCCGGATATGACTGAGTTCTTCGATTTTACGACTGATACCGGGCCGTGGGCTACGCCCCCTACGCCTCCTACGCAGCCGGTAAACATGCCTTGCACCTTTGGCGTTCCAATAGGGTGAGTAGCGATTGTTGCAGATATTCACTTCAAGTTTTCGCGGCGCTTCTTGACGCCGCGTTTTTTTGATTTC
>DATBVH010000236.1:0-13734 GCA_036515395.1 Candidatus Angelobacter sp. | reverse complement strand
GCCGCCACCCGCGACTGCGCCTGCGAAAAGGCCGTTGTACTTGCCTGATAAACGGTTATATGGAGCCCCGATGTTTCCAGGACCGCTTGCGTATGCGCCGGTGAATGAAATGGGCGTGGTGTTTTTGTTTGGATGGATGGCGCCCCAGCTAGGGTATGTGGTGCATTGGCTGCAAAGCGAGTTTCCGGATTGCGAGGTGATGCGCCGCGTGGCCCACGAAAGGTGCCAGCTGCTGAAAGGCGAGTTTGAATACGAGAGCCGCAACTTCTTAAAGCACATGCATGACGTGAAAGGATGCGACTTGATTATCTGCTGGCGGCATAACTGGCCGGAGTGTCCGATAGAGGTGCTGGAACTGAGGAAAGCGCTCAGCCTTCAGCAGTCAGCGATCGGCCAGAGCTTTTTGCCGCAGATTTGTGCAGATGAACGCTGATCAAGAAAACCTACCACGGAGACACAGAGACACGAAAAGCACAACTTAACCACAAGGGAAGGAGCGCAAAGGAAAAACCTTACCACTGATCAATAGGGATGATACTGATCAGGAAAAACCAAAACCTTTGAAACACAGGAGAAACGGAGGAAGCGGAGGACGACAAGGTTATAAGCCACGAGGGACACGGAGGAACGCAAAGGAAGATCGATTCGAACTGCTTCTGATCAGCGTTTATCCATGTTAATCAGTGGTGAGGATTTTATTTTTCTCCGTGCCTCTGTGTCTCCGTGGTAGGTTTTAGTATTCCACGCTCACCAGAAAGAGTCCGCTGGCGGGAGCTGTGGCTGCGGCGGCGGAGCGGTCACGCAGTTCAAGAATGCGTCGGACGTCGGCAACGGTGAGGCTGCCTTTGCCGACCATGAGAAATGTCCCGACAAGATTGCGGACCATGTGGTGGAGAAATCCATTGCCACGGACGGTGTAGATCAGCTCGTCGCTGTGGCGCTGCCACTGGGAGTGAAAGATGGTGCGGACATTGTTGATTTCAAGTCCGGCTTTATCGATTTCAAGTTCTCGATTATTTGTTTCAACTCTGGCTTTGTTTTGGAGCCAGGGGTTGGTTTCGAACGAGGATTTCTCTTTGAGCCCGGGTTTGATTTCAATTCCCGTTTTGATTTCTAGTCCCATTTTGGTTTCGAGCCCTGCTTTGTTTTTGAACTCGGTTTTGGTTTCAACTCCGGCTTTGGTTTCAACTCCGGCTTTGGTTTCAAATCTCTCTTTGTTGGCGGCAAGAGCTTCTTTTCGCTCGGGATCGACGGCGGCGAAGCTGGTGAAGTCATGCTCGCCTTCAACCAGTGCGGCGGCCTGGATCATACGCGATTCATCGAGCGGATAAGGATGGTGGTAAACATAACGTGCCTTGAATGGCGAGCAAATTGCTCCTCGATAGAGGTGGTAGCGGTAAGTTTTGGCCACAGCCGAGCGTCGCGCATGGAAATCGGGCGGCATTTCTTCCGCGGCAAGAACGCGTATGGAGCGGGGAAGAATGTCATTTAAAGCGCGGACCAGATTATCGGCCGGAATGGGAGAATTGGTGATGATGGTGGCGACTTGAGCGAGCGCGTGGACGCCTGCATCGGTGCGGCCGGAGCCCTGCGGCAAGGTTTTTTCGCCGGTGAGGTGTTCGAAAGCGGACAGCAGTGTCCCCTGAACGGACAGTCGGTCGGGCTGGACCTGCCATCCGGCGAAGTCGTGGCCATCGTAAGCCAGTGTAAGTTTGAGATTTCGCGCCAAGTCAGCAACCTGATGTTTCAAGCGTTCCGGAAAAGCACTGATATATGGCCTGTTCCGTCCGCCCAACACTTTTTAACGCCTAAAGCAGCACTGAGCCGATATACTAACGGGTTTCCGCAACACTGGTGTGTTTCAATCTGGAACCGCAGAGGGGGTTCCCGCGTATCTTAATGAGCAAAGGTGACGGAAGCTGAAAATTACAGTCTCTATAAATTTACCCAATCAGCCAGTTACATGAGATCTGGAGAAAAAGAATGTCTGTAGGATTTATCCGCAGTAATGTTGTAAGAAAAGTAGTGTCGGCAGTGTGTTTATTGACTTTCCCGGCAGTGGCGCAGCAGGCGAATACCGGCCTTTCAATGCAGGCGACGCCAGGCACGAACCAGCAACCAGCGGCGAATAGCAGCCAGCAATCGACGCCAAGTTCAGATGCGGGTCAGCAATCGGCGGCACCGGCGCCGCAGCAAGGTGGGCAGTCCCAACCAGGCAAGCCACCGCTTCCGGAAGCGCCGCAAGTTAAAAAACTTCCGGAGCCCACGCACGTGGATTATTCCAAGCCAGCGCCACTGCTCCCGAATCCTTTTGCCCGATACATCCCGCGGGATGTTCCAGCGCCCGCGTTTACCAACGCGCCAAAGATCGAGCAACTCGTCCAAAACGGCAAGTTGATGCTGTCATTGAATGACGCTATTTCAATTGCCCTGGCGGATAACCTCGATATAGCAGTAGCGCGCTTCAACCTCCCGATTGCGGATACCGATATTCTGCGCACCAAAGCCGGCGGCTCCTTCCTGGGAGTAAATTCAGGTGTCGTTTCCAACACACCTGGGGGTGGCCAAGGCGGCGTCGGATCAGGGATCAGCGGTGCTGGAGCCGGTGGAACCACGGCCGGCGCAGGCGGTGCGGGCGTAGGAGCGGGCGGTTTCGTTGCCAGCACCAGCGGCGCTGGTCCGCAGCCGGATAACTTTGATCCAGTAATCACTGGAACGCTCAGTTTTGAGCGTGCGTTGTTCCCGCTGTCTAACGCAGTAACCGCAGGTACTGCAGTTCTCAACCAGAATACGACCGTCGGTGATCTCAGCTATTCGCAGGGCTTTTCTCCCGGTACAGCTTTAAGTGTCGGGTTTAACAACAACCGCACAACTACCAACAGTCCCCGTAACTTCACGAATCCTGGCTTGGCATCCAACTTCAGGGCCCAGGTTCGGCAGCATCTGCTCCAGGGATTTGGACGCAACCTCAATTTGCGTCTGCTACGTACAGCCCAAAATAACAAGAAGATCACGGAAGAAGCTTTCACCAACCAGGTGATTTCGACGGTAAGCCAGATTGAAAACATTTACTGGGATCTGGTCAACGCCTACGACGCTTATCGCGTGAATGAACGCTCGTTGGCTCTTGCCCAGAAAACTTTGTCGGACAATCGGAAGCAGGTTGAAATCGGCACCTTGGCGCCTCTGGACGTGGTTCGCGCGCAAAGCTCCGTCGCTACCGCGGAGCAGTCCCTCATCGCCTCTAGATCCAACCTTCAGCTTCAGCAGTTGGTGATGAAGAACGCTTTGACCCGCAGCTTGCCCAGCAACTCCGTCCTGGTACAGGCAGAGGTGATTCCCACAGATACGGTCCAGATTCCCGAGCAGGAAAACCTACCCAGCTTGGACCAGCTGATACAGATGGCCTTTGCCAATCGCCCCGACTACAAGCAGCAAAGAATCACCCTGCAAAATAATGAGCTCAATATCAAAGGCGTAAACAATGGCCTTTTGCCAATAATTGATCTCGTTGGTTTTTACGGTGCGTCGTCAATTGCCGGCTTGCAGAACCCGTTAGGAACCTGCGCCGCGGGACAGAACCCGGCCGTCAACCAATGTCTGCTGCCTGGCAGCGTTCCTCCCACAGGATTTGGCGATGCTTTCACCAATCTGTTCAATTCCAGTGCGCCGGATAAAGGCGTGGCAATCAATATCCAGATACCGTTGGGCAATCGTATTGCTCAGGCAACCCAGGTGCGCGCGATGTTGGAATATCGGCAATCGCAGCTATCGCTTAAAACCGTAGAAAATACGATTGCTATCGGTATTCGCAATGACGTTTTCACCCTGGAAAACAACCGTGCCAGTGTAGCGGCGGCGCAGAAGGCCCGGGACCTTGCAGCCCAGACCCTTGATGCCGAACAGAAGAAATATAATCTGGGCGCTTCTACTTATCTCGCTGTATTGCAGGATGAACGCGATCTTGCCGCGTCCGAATCCACTCTGGTCACTGCCATGACAAATTACGCCAAGGCGCGCGTGCAGCTTGATAGAGATACCGCGCAAACGCTTGACCGCAATAACATCAAAATAGACGAGGCCGTCACGGGAGAGGTCAAGACCCAGCCCAACGTGCCAGGGATTATGCCGAACAAAAACGCCTTGCAAGAATCAAACCAGCCGGCACAGCAACCGCCAAAATAGCTTTCTTAGAACCTATACCACCGGCTGGCCTTCAGGCTGGCCGGTTTTGCTTTTGCTGGAAATTCAATCCAGCCAACACAATGACATGCTGCTCCGAGGGGTACCGAACTTTACCGCTGGGCCAGTGTCTCCAGGCCCGCGCTTCGTGTGACGGGATGAAGATCTACGTTGCTTTTCCAGCCAGCAGAAACTCCAACACAGACGTGGTGAATGCTTGCGGCTGTTCCAGATTAGAGAGATGCGCGGTCTGCAGGCGGACTGCTTTCGCATTGGGGATATCCTGCGCCAGAATTGAGCCGTTACCTTCCCATGGAGTAGAAGGATCTTTGTCGCTGCCGATGACCAGAGTAGGCAGCGAAATCCCGCTCAGCGCTGGACGCATGTCGGCATCGCGCAGCGCGGCACAGCATGCGGCATAGCCTTTAGGATCGGTTCCAAGAAGAATCGCACGCGTGGACTGCGCCCATATGCTCTCTTGCTTTTCGGCTGAAAAGAAGCGCTGCATCGTGGGATCGACAATTGCCTGCATGCCGCCTTCCAGCACTGCTTTGCAGCGAGCGTCCCAAATATCCGGCGTACCAAACTTGGGCGATGTATTAGCCAGAACCAGCGCGGTAAGGCGCTGCGGAGCGTTGATCGCCATCCACTGGCCCACGGCGCCACCCATTGAAATACCGCAGAAGGCGAACTTGGCGAGGCCGAGTTTGTCTGCGAGTCCAATTACATCCTGTCCGAGCTGTTCGAGTGTGTAATCACCATCGGGAATTGCCGACGCGCCGTGGCCCCGCGTGTCATAGCGCAAGACTTGAAAATGCTGGAGCATATCCGGCATTTGCGGAGCCCACATACCATGGTCACAGCCGAGGGAATGTGAGAGCACCAGCGGCGGCAGATCGCTTCTGCCTTCCAGCCGGTAAAACAGGCGAGTATTAGTGATTTCAGCGAAGGGCATGTTTTTCCTCTTTAATGCTTCTGGCTACCAGCAGGCCAGTAAATCTGCCAGCTTTTTTCCTGCGCAATCTTTTTTAAATCAGGATTGGGATTCACGGCAAAGGCGTGCCGCGCAATTTCCAGCATGGCTGCGTCGTGAATGGAATTGCCGAAGCATGCATCCACTTGCTTCTTCACCACTTCTGCAATGGCGGTGGCTTTGCCTGGGCCGCTGGGCACGCGAATCAGCCGGTCAGTGATTTGTCCTTCTTCAATATGGACGCAGGCAGCCAGCACGCGCCGCCGCGGAATGCCAAAGCGCTTTACGCCTTCACGTACCACCCAGTCATTGGTGGACGAAACGGCCCAGACCTCGCAGCCAATGGAATCCAGTTCGCGCGTGAGCCGCAGCATCTCCGGGAAAATGCGCTTTTCCACGATGCTCGAGAAAAATTCTTCCGCTGCTTCCTCCAGCGTCTGCACGGAGTGGCCGGCGTTGATGGTGACCATCTCGCCGCACATCTCTGTTTCATCCACTTTGCCCTGCTTATAGTCGGCATAGCGAGCGGCGGCGCGTTCTGCCACGCCATGCGGAAACATGCCACGATCAATCTGCCAGTAAAAAAAGTCAGCGCCGGAGTCGCCGCTCCACAATGTGCCGTCGCAATCAAATACGGCAACGCGCGGGCGCAAAGCCAGGATGGAGTCAGAAAATTTCTGGCTGGCGGAAGTCTCAGTCCTCAAATCGCGGTACCTGCGCGAAGTTTCTCAAAGTCTTCCGGCGTATCCACATTGGCTACTACCAGCGGATCCTTTACCGGAAAATAACGGATGTGCGATTGGTTCGCGTGCTCGACCTCTCGGGCCGAACTGCCGACAGGCGCGCGCAAAAATGCTTCAATCATTTCCCGTCCAATGACAAAAGGATGTCCATGCTTGCCGCCGAACTCCGGCACCACCGCCCAGACTTGATCGCCACCGGAGAGAAATGCCGCCTTGATCTGCTCAATGGTTTCCACTTCCGCCGGTGGACGGTCCACCAGCGTAACAATCGCCGCATCGCGCCCACGGTTGAGCACCTCTTGCAGGCCCACCAGCAGAGAACTGAACTGGCCTTGTTGTGGATTTGGATTCACCGCCAGAAACCCCGCCTGGGAGTCGGCAATCGGCGCCAGGCTAGGCGCGTTTGCGCCCGCCACCACAATCACCAGCTCCGTTGCGGGTTGCAGCGCGCGGATGGTGGCAGAGAGAAACGTGCCGTCACGCCAGGGCAGCAGCGCTTTGTCGCGGCCCATGCGTGAGGATGCCCCCGCAGCAAGAATCACGCCCGCAAATGATGGTGAAAGGGCCATGGGTAACTATAACCCGTCCGGGGAAGCCCATTCCGTATGAATTTCTGAACTGGTTCGCGCAAGCCTTGTTGACGTTACGTTCAAGGGAACTAACCCAGTGAAGCCACGCCAGAACGACCTGAGGGATATCTTCAGAAACCACCTCGTCTCGTCGTCATCCTGTTTGAAGGATGGCGGCGCGTCATCCGGAACGAATAGTGTTCCGTTGAATTTCACGGGAGTGTTTCTTGGAAAACGCGTGTAAGGGCTCAATGTACTTGTGAGCTCAAAAATTCGGTCCCCTTCTAGTTCCCACTTGCCTTGCCACTCATGCACTCCAACAAGGGTGACTGAGCATCTCTTGATCAGTATGCTTTGGCGTGGTGTAAAGCTAATCTCCCATGTGAATTTATCGCCGCAATGCACTTGAGGGTTGCATGTGAAATCAACTTCCAAATACCGCCCTCCCATCCTTCGCCAGCGTGGAATGTTACGGACAACCAGAGTGGTCACAGCTGTTATGACTATGAGCAGAATGCCGCCTTCAATCGCCCAAACCCCTAATTTTGCCAGCCAAACGAACTCAGGAGAGAAGATTGCACCGCAAAAAACCGCCGCAAGTCCAACCAAGAAGACGACGAGCCCAGCACCCACCAATGGGCCGCGAGAAGTGCGCTTTAGGTGAACTTGCATAGTGGTCCCGAAGCCTGGGGCTTCATGCCCGCGATTCATGTTTATCGGCGTTAATCAGCGGTGATGTTTTGCTTCAATATCTCGGCTGCCTTCGCGCTCTTCATGTGCGGGAGCGGCGTGGCGGAGTTGCGGCGGATGGCGATCAGCTCGGCCACAATGGCCACAGCAATTTCTTCCGGCGTGATCGCGCCAATATCAATGCCCACCGGCGCATAGACGCGCGCCAGTTTCTCCGGGGCGATGCCTTCTTTTTCCAGCTCTTTGTAGATGGCGATGGTCTTGCGCTGCGAGCCGATCATGCCGATATAACGCGCAGGAGTCTCGGCGGCCCAGCGCAGCACGCGCATGTCGTCACGATGGCCGCGGGTGACGATCACGATGTACGAAGCGTCATTCGGGGCAAGTTGCGCGGTGACGCGCTCATATTCGTCGGCGTAGATGTCCCGTGCGTCAGGGAACCGTTCGCGGTTAGCATAGCTCTCGCGGTCGTCGGTAACGACCACGTCAAAGCCCGCAAGGCGCGCGACTTTATAAAGGCTCCAGGCTACGTGTCCCGCGCCGAAGATGTAAAGCGTTGAGACGGCCAGAACGGGCTCGACAAAGACTTCCAGCGTGCCGCCGCAGACCAGGCCGGTATCGTACTTGGGATTGTTATTCAGATCGAAGTGCAGGGTCTGCGGCTTCTCTGTCTTCATGGATTCGCGCGCTGCTTCCCAGACTTCGGCCTCCACGCAGCCCCCGCCAATGGTCCCGACAATAGTCCCATCATCGCGCACCAGCATCTTGGCCGACTCAAATGAGGGAATCGATCCGCGCACATTGATGATCGTTGCCAAAGCTCCGCGACGGCCTTCCCGGCGCAGCCGGGTTATCTCTTCATAGATATCCACAGGGCTATTGTAATTCAGGGTGCAAGTGAACCATTCGACGCAGTCGCGGCAGACCATTCGTTATCGATAGCAGTCATCGTGGCTCAATTCTTATATCAGCAGGTTTACCGCTTTTTCCTGAGGGCGCGTGAACAAGAGTCGCGAAAGCGAATCGGGCGAGGCTTACACAGGTCGCCAATGCCAGTAGAACAAGCAGGGGCAGCAGAATCTCGCGTATCGGGCGAATCAGTCGTTCGTGCTTATCCATATTGGCAGACAGTTGGCTCATTATCTCAAACCTACCGCCGTGGGATGCTTGGGCTGGTACAGTCCCAACTCGCCGCCGCCGGGCAGTTGAATCGACGTACCCGAGCCCCATCGGGCTTCAGTGATCGCGCCGCATTGAACGCCTTTTTCGGAAAGCTCTCTTATCGTGGCTTTCAGGTCGTCACACATCAAATACAGTTCGTGATGCGGCTTTTCATTCGCTTCAATCGGATGAGCGGCGATCTCTGCCAGTGGCGCGGCAAAGATCAGCCAGCCGTGCCCGGCGTCGACCGACTTGAGTCCAAGCACATCGCGCAGGAAAGCCCGGACCTTGTCGGCGTCTGGTGAATAGAGGATGGCGTGGAGGCCGAGAATCATGTTTTCTGAAACCTCGAAGCGCAGCGAGAGGTTGCTACCTTTGCGTGACTCTTGCGGTCCAAATTTTATCGTTGTGATGTCCTTGAAATGAAATTTATTTCTCGCAACTTCGGCATCACCGTTGAACTTTTGAATCCTGCTGGCCATAGAGTTCTCTCGCTAGCGCTCGGGACAAGGCAGTGATAACCTCGCTTGTTTGCCCATCATGTAAGGAGAGTCCCTGATGAAAGCTGTCCGTTTCCATGAGTTTGGCGGTCCTGAAGTCCTGAAGTATGAAGACGTGCCGGACATCAATCCGCGTAAAGACCAGGTTTTGGTGCGGGTGAAGGCCTGTGCGCTGAACCATCTGGATCTTTTTATTCGCAAAGGGTTGCCTGGAGTGAAGCTGCCGCACATCAATGGCAGCGATGTCTCTGGCGACATCGCCGAGGTGGGTGAGTACATCACGGATCTGAAGGCAGGCCAACGGGTGCTGCTTGCGCCCATGACATTTTGCAACGTGTGCGAAAAGTGTACGGCAGGACAGCAGAACTTCTGCCCGCAATTCAGCGTACTGGGCTATTTGAATGACGGCGGCAACTGCGAATACATCACAGTGCCGCGCGTAGGTGTCCTGCCGATTCCTGAAGAGCTGACCTATGACGAAGCTGCGTCTCTGCCGCTGGTTTCCGTCACAGCGTGGCACATGCTGGTAAGCCGATGCGGCATCAAGCCGGCCGATACGGTCCTGGTACTTGGCGGGGGATCTGGGATTGGGAGCATCGCCATACAGATCTGTAAAATGTTTGGCGCAACGTGCATTGCAACTGCCGGTGATGAAAACAAACTTGATCAATGCCGAGATCTGGGCGCTGACCACGTAATCAACCATTACAAACAGAAGATTGGCGATGAGGTAAAAAAAGTCACCAATCGCCAGATGTGCGACATTGTATTTGAGCATGTGGGCAAAGCGACGTGGCAGGAAAGCATGAAGTCGCTCAAGCCGGGCGGCAAGCTGGTAACTTGCGGCGCAACCACTGGCCCTGAAGCTAGTTTCGATATCAGGTTTTTATTTGCGCGCCAGTTTTCATTTCTGGGATCGTTTATGGGGACGATGGGCGACTTCCATGAGGTGATGAAGCACATCTTCGCCGGCAAGATTAAACCTGTAGTCGATAAAAGTTTTCCTCTGCGCGAAGCCGCAGCCGCGCATGAGCGCCTGGAAAAGAGCGAGCAGTTCGGCAAGGTTATTTTGAATCCGTAGTCACCTACTTACAGTTGACTGAAGGCTGAAGTTGAGAGCAGGCTGAAAAGGATGAATACGGACCACGTAGCGGCGTTTTCCGTGCTGGACCTTGCGCGGATGCTCTTTGGCGTGCTGATCGTCGCAGCCGGAGCGGTGAGCTGCCTGTTCTTTGCTATCAGGCGAAAACGAAGAGAGTATTCATTGCTGTATTTCGGCCTGGGCGCAATGTTGTACGGAGTACGGCTCTTCATCAACGGTTCGTCAGACTATATGCACGGACGGTGGGACTGGATCACAGAAGTGATCTCGCTGGTCATTCCCATACCGCTACTTCTCTTTTTTACCGCGACCATGGCAAAGCGCTGGAGAAAAATCGCCCTGTGGTCGATTGGAGTTTTTTCCGTTATCGGCGCGGTTGGCATGGCAGAACTGTTTTTGGTCCATAGTGAGCGCGCCACGCAGAAAGCCATTCACCTCATCGCCGTTGTCGTTATTCCTGTCCTGATGGTCTTGTTGTTTATCGGCGGACGCTCCGCCACTCGCGAGCAGAAGATTCTTCGTGCCGGTTTTTTTGTTTTCCTGCTGTTCATTGTGCATACCAACCTGTCGAATATCGGCGCAATCTCTCATGGGCCAGACCTTGAATTTATCGGCTTTGTGACGTTTCTGGGCTGTCTGGGATACGTGGCTGCGGCCCGCACGCTGCGGAATGAAGAACGGCTGCTTACATTGAACAAAGAACTGGAAATCGCGCGCGGCATTCAGGCCGGGTTGTTGCCGGAAAAGAGTTTTTCTGTGGCCGGTCTGAACGCCACCAGCCACTATGTTCCTGCCAGTTCCGTGGCCGGCGATTTTTATGATTTCCTGCCCAAAGATGGCGGTTTGGGCGTTTTGATTGCCGATGTTTCCGGCCATGGCGTGCCAGCGGCGCTCTCAGCATCAATCGTGAAGGTCGCGATCAAAGCGCAACGCGATTGGGCGGACGATCCCGCCCGCGTTCTCACCGGCCTGAACTCGATTCTCTGCGGCAATCTTCAAGGACAGTTTGTTACCGCCGGCTATTTGTATCTTGATCCCAACCGTGGAACCCTGACCTATGCGGGCGCGGGGCATCCTCCGCTTCTGGTGTGGCGTGCGAAGGAAGCCAGAGTTGAAAGCATGGAGGAGAATGGACTCATGCTGGGAATCTTTCCCGAAGGCGCCTACAAGAGCCTAAACGCAACCCTGAATTCCGGCGACCGTTTTATCTTGTATACCGATGGCATCACAGAAGCCCCCAGCGCTTCGGGAGAAGAATTTGGAATGGAACGCATCAAAGATTTTCTGCAGCAGAATTCGGGGCATTCAACGCAGGAACTATGCGATGGCTTGATTCACCAGGTAGCCGCATGGTGCGGGAGCAGCGCAAGAGAACAACACGATGACCTTACGCTGATCGTTGTTGATTACAAGGCCGCGTAAAAATCTGATGAATACGGCGGCAGAATTATCGAGCATGTCTGAAGCTCCGCACAGCCGGTTCACCTCAGGGCGCGCAATTGTGCTGTATATCGCCGCGGCCAAGCTGTTGCTGCATTTATCGATGGTCGCACGTTATGGCATCTTTCGCGACGAAATGTATTACTTGGCCTGTTCGCGGCATATGGCGTGGGGATATGTTGATCATCCGCCGCTGACGGTGTGGATTGCGTGGGTCTCACATGTGGTGCTAGGCGATTCGCCTTTGGGCGTGCGCCTGCTGCCAATCATCGCGGGTGCAGCCGTGGTATGGCTTGCGGGAGCGCTGGCGCGGGAAATGGGCGGAGGCCGTTTTGCCCAGGGCATGGCGGCTCTGGCCGTTTTTGTGGTTCCACTTTATCTGGTGGCTCACACGTGGCTCACGGACAATGTGTTTGAACAGCTCACCTGGATGGGCTGCCTCTGGCTGGTGGTAAGGGCCATCAACACGGGCGATGCACGCTACTGGATGTGGTTCGGCGTGGTGGCCGGGCTGGGATTTGAAAATAAATATTCCATCGCGTTCCTCCTCTTGGGACTGCTGGTGGGCGTGGCTCTTACGCCGCATCGCCGCTTCTTGAAGAGCCTTTATCTGTGGCTGGGCGTGCTGGCTTGCGCAGTGATCTCTCTGCCCAATCTGCTCTGGCAGATGCGCTATCACTTTCCGTTTCTGGAGCTGATGCACAACATTCGCATGACCAACCGTGATGTGGTGCGCGGGCCGCTGGCGTTCGTTCTTGATCAGGCCATGATCATGAATCCCATTCTTTTTCCGCTATGGGTCGGCGGATTAATCTGGCTCTTCTTTGGTCGAACTCTTCCGTCTGACGATTCAGGCCGTGATGAATCGGCGCAGGATGTAGGGCGCTATCGATTATTTGGCTGGACCTACTTAGTCGTGCTGATCGCCTTTATCGCTCTTAAAGCCAAGAATTATTACGTTGCTCCCATTTATCCGATTCTTTTTGCTGCTGGAGCGATTGGGCTGGAGCGGATTGGTGCGGGAAGACAGATCGGGGCTTGGATGCGAAGTGCGTATGTGGCGCTTGTAATCGCAGCCGGAGCGTTGCTGATGCCGTTCTCTGTGCCTATCTTGTCGCCGGAAAACTTTCTGCGCTATCAAAAGGCAATGGGATTTCAGCCTCCGGAAATCGAGCATCAGCAGAACGGCCCTTTGCCGCAATGGTTCGCCGACGAGTTTGGCTGGCAGGAAATGGTGGAGAAAGTCGCGAAGGTTTACAACAGTCTCCCGCAGGAAGAGCGCGCCCGAACGGCCATCTTCTCTAACAGCTGGGGAGAAGCGGCCGCAGTTGATTTTTATGGTCCAAAATACGGTTTGCCGCAGGCCATCAGCAAGCACAATAGCTACTGGATATGGGGACCGCGCAACTATGATGGCAGCACCATGATTATTCTGCGCAGCGGCGGGACTAACGAACCAAAGATGTTCCGCAGCGTTGAAGTTGCGGGACATGTGGAACACCCGTACGCTCGTCGTGACGAGTTCTTTGATATTTATCTTTGCCGCGGCCTGAAGGCCAATCTGCGAGATGTCTGGCCGAAGCTGAAGGTCTTTGATTAATGATCAGCGGTCGATGATATACGCTTGATCTCCTACTCGGATTTTGCCCGGCGTAATGACTGAGCTGTCCAGCGCTGTGCTTCCATCAAGTTCACGCACTATGCGCAGCAGCACAGATGAATCCTGTGCTTGCGTATCGGGATCAAAGGTGGTCATCACGCAGCGGTCGCGCAGTTTTTCCGTGTGAATGCGAACGTCACCGATAGCGAGTGTGCGTCCGGGCCAGTTGCGCTCTTCCAGCTCCGGGACGTCGGCAAGAAGAATGTTGGGGCGGAGGCGGCGATGGTCGATATTCAGGTAGCGCGCCACACCGTCGGTGGCGATCAGCAGCGGAAGAATGTCAAACGCCTGCGGCGCAGGGATCTGTTGCAGAGTCACTGGTTCGCCGGCGGCTTCGCGAACAAGTTGCAGCGCTTCGGTGGAGTTCCAAGTATGACCGTTGATTGTAGCGATGCCGTTCGCATTGATCGAACCTTGCAGGCCGAGCAGCTTTGGCCGCGAGCGCGATGTTAGAAATCTGCCGTTGATCGTTCGGATCACTGCGATCTGGCGATCACCGGGAATGCCCAGCTTTGTAACTTCAGTTTCATTCAGGCGTTCGCCTTTGAGGCTCTTAATTGGATAACGCCAGATTTCAGAGACATGCATGTGAGATGTATTGATGATGTCCAGGCATAGCACGATTCAGCATTGCCATTTAAATGGCGCTGGGAACGAATCTGCTACTCGCTAACTGCTAATTGCCAGTTGCTAATTGCTTTTCTGCGCCACCAC
>DATBVH010000235.1:0-5352 GCA_036515395.1 Candidatus Angelobacter sp. | reverse complement strand
AGGTGCCATCGGCCAGAGTGTCTGCAAACTTTTTTGATGTATTGGGCGTTAGGCCGCAACTCGGCCGCTTCTTTCAGCTGGATGAAGGACAGCCAGCGGGCAAGCCTGTGATCGTAATCAGTAACGAGCTCTGGCATACCCGGTTCGGCGGCGATCCTGGAATTCTCAATCAGACTGTCGCCTTGGACGGCAATCCATACAACATCATTGGAGTATTGCCCGCTGGAATCCAGTTCCCATTCCTTGCTCCGGCTGACATCTGGAGTCCGCGCTATTTTGAGCACTCGCTCTTTACGCCGCAACGGCTGCGTCAGGGTGTCGGCTATCTGAGCATTATTGCGCGGCTGCGTCCGGGAGTTTCGCGGGAACGCGCTGCGGCAGAGTTGACTGTTCTGAACCAACAATTTCAGAAAGACTATCCGGGCGATCCCGATGCGAAGCCTAATCTCTCCGCAGTTGTCACTGATTTGCAGGATTCTGTGGTGGCCAATATTCGGGGAAAGCTGCTGATATTGTCCATCGCGGTGGGCGTGGTGTTGCTGATTGCCTGTGCGAATGTAGCCAGCCTGCTGCTCTCTCGCGCATTGTCGCGGCGGAAAGAAATTGCTGTTCGCGCGGCGTTGGGAGCGCAACGCAGCGTCCTGATCGCTCAACTGCTGACTGAAAGTGTGCTGCTGGCTTTCCTGGGCGGCTTGCTGGGGCTGGGTTTGAGCTGGGCGGCCATCCGATATTTTACGTCGTTGGCCGATAACGCCCTGCCGCGCGGAATTCCCATTGGCATGGACGCACATGTGCTCCTGTTTATGGTGGCGATCTCGGTCGTTACCGGGATCCTTTTCGGCATCTTTCCCGCCCTGCATCTCTCAAAAACAAACGTAAACCAAACTCTACGCGATGAAGGCCGTGGTTCCACCGGTGGCCACAGCAGCATGCAGCTTCGCGGCCTTCTGGTTGTGGGACAGGTAACGCTATCCCTGATTCTGCTGATTGCGGCTGGCCTGCTAATAAGAAGCTTTTCCCGATTGCTGCACGTTGATCCCGGCTTTGATCCGCAGAATGTTTTGACGATGAACGTTTCTCTGCCGACGGTGAAGTACGCGGACGCACAAAAGCAAGTCGCGTTTTTTGACGACCTTCTGCGCCGCGTTTCTGCGCTTCCCGGAGTGCGCTCCAGCGCTCTTTCAGCCGCGCTGCCCCTGGTTCCCAAGCGCATTACGCCGGTACTGCCGGAAGGCCAGCCGGAAGGCCCACTGGCCGAGCGCCCATTCATCATCATTGAGGCAATCACCCCGGCGTGGTTCAAGACCTTGCACATTCCATTACTGGCAGGAAGAGAATTTACTGACGCTGATAAGACCGGCGCTCCCAACGTGGTAATTGTGAATCAGGCGCTGGCGCGGCGCTACTGGCCGAACCAGAATCCTGTTGGCAAGCACATCATCATGGGTCGCCAGCCTGCTTCTGAAGTTGTTGGCGTGGCTGCCGATGTTCACAATCGCGGACTGGCCCTCGATCCGCAGGTGCAACTCTATTTTCCTTTCTCCCAAATCCCCTGGGGCAACATGAACCTGCTGGTGCGCACAGCGAGCGAGCCACATGGAATGATTTCCACAGTCAGAGCTCAGGTTGCTGCCATTGATTCTGACCAGCCAGTCACGAATATCCAAACAGTGAACGAACTGATGGACAGCTCGCGCGCCGATCCGCGCTTGTTCTTAGCGTTGCTGGGAGTGCTGTCGGCAATGGCGCTGGTGCTGGCGATCATCGGTATTTACGGCGTGCTGGCGTATTCCGTTGCGCAGCGCCGCCAGGAACTGGGAATCCGTCTGGCATTAGGCGCGGAGAAAGCTGACATTCTGCGCATGGTTGTTGGTTATGGCTTGAAACTCGCTGCCATTGGAATCGCTATGGGCCTAGTAATATCTCTGGCGCTGAGTTGGATGATGGCCAGCACGCTATCAGGCTTGCTGTACAAAATCAGCGCACGCGACCTGACGACGTTTGTTCTGGCCCCAGTGGTGTTTCTGTTGATTGCGCTTGTGGCCAGCTACCTGCCTGCGCGACGGGCAACAGAGGTAGATCCGAATGAGGCGTTGAGAAGCAATTAGCAAATAGCAGTTGGCAATTAGCCTAACCAATCTGAATCAAGCCTCATTCACGACTTCAAGAGTTGCACCGTGCAGTCTTCTTTAAAGAATAGAAGCGCCAATTAACCGTTTTCTCCCAAGTTCGGAGAAGGTTTCTAAACCTAAGACAATTTGCTATTTACTATCTGCTGCTTTCGCACCGTCAACTTCTCGATCAAATCATTCTTGATTTTGAATCCTCGGCCGGGTGTCTGCGGGATTTTGATAAATCCTTGCGGTGACACTTCGACCGGTGGCTCGATGATGTCGTCTTTCCAATAGCGCTTTGAAGCTGAAACATCGCCCGGCAGCGTGAAGTTTTCGAGCGTTGAGAGAGCGATATTGTGTGAGCGGCCAATACCGGTTTCCAGCATGCCGCCGCACCAGACAGGAATGCCAGTTCGATGGGCCACGTTGTGGACCGCGACGGCTTCACTGAATCCGCCGACGCGTCCAACTTTGATGTTGATGATTTTGCAGGCGCCCAGTTCCAGCGCCGCCTGCGCGTCTCGCCAGCCATGGATTGCCTCATCCAGACAAATGCTGGACTTGAGTTGTTTTTGCAGGCGAGCATGAAAATAAAAATCATCATGCCAGAGCGGCTGCTCGATCATCAGCAGGTTGAAAGCATCAAACTTTTTCAGGTGCTCGACCTGGTCCAGCGTGTAGGCGGAATTGGCGTCGCAGCTGAGCACGATCTCCGGCCAGCGCGCGCGGATTTTCTCAAAAACCTCGACATCCCACCCCGGCTTGCACTTGACCTTGATGCGGCGGTACCCTGCGTTTAACTCGGTTTCGATTTTTTCCAACAGCTGGTCATGCGAGTTTTGTATGCCGATGGAGACGCCGCAGGGGATTTCTTTCTGCGTTCCACTGAGTAATTGCCAAAGCGGAACGTTGCGCGCCTGGGCTTCCGCATCCCAGAGGGCATTTTCTACCGCGCCTTTGGCCATGCGATGTCCGCGGACCTTGCCGAACAAAGCCACGGCGTCTCCTCCGCGTTCCACCTTTTTTCCCAGCAGCGCCGGAGCAAGGTATCGCTCGGTGGCATACCACGCGGTATCAATCGATTCTTCACTGTAGAAAGGGTCTTCACCGGCGACGCACTCGCCCCAGCCTTCCAGCCCGTCCATATGAATGGTCAGCAGAAGGATGCGGCGTTCCGTGGTGCGGCCAAAGCTGGTCTCAAAGAAATGGACCAGCGGCATGTGAATCTCGCGCAACGTAATGGCTTCAACTTTCAACGGGGCTCCTTTGAGCAATTGGCACGGAGCAACTGGCAATTAGCAATTGGCCAAACCAGTTAGCCGCAGATTTTCGCAGATAAGCGCAGATCAGGAATTTAGCCGCGAATGCACGCGAAAATACGCGAATCAATTTTATTTTCGGCGACGACTTTAGACAAAAATCCCACCTTACCACAGATAACACTGATAACACTGATTTACACGGATCAAAAAAGCTCAAATAGAACCATTTTGACTTTGTAATCCGTGTCATCCGCGTTCATCCGTGGTGAGATCAGCTTTTTTGTGCAAAACATCCGGCGACCAATCTGCGGCAGGTTTGCCCAATGCCGGTTGCTAATTGCTGCTGGCCGACTGTTCATTACTACTCTTCGTCGCTGGAAGCATACGACCAATCTTCATCCCAGCGTCCCAGCAGGAACGCACCGTTTTCCTGCGCGTCGCGTTCATAACCCAGCGCAGACAAACCCTGAGAGAACGCGGATAGGAATTGTTCGCGATTGCGTTTTTGCACCTCGGCTGCTTTGGGCCGCTGTTCAGGTGAAGCCTTCCAGGTGTAAATCTGCGCCGGCACTTCAATTTTCTTTTCTACTTTGAATTGTGGCGGCTGCTTCTTGTCCAATAGATTGACCACTCGTCCCGATTTGAGCCACCATTCCGCTACCAGTCGATCTGTGGGCAGGCCGCCCTGAAGCGGCGACGACGAATGTCCGTAATGGTTCACGCTATAGCGCCGCGCGATCGCGCCAAGTCGAGACAAGTTGAGATGCGCGTTTTTGATTTCCAGCGGATCGAAGGTCCACTCCAGCAGTTCAAAGCCTTGCTGGATCGCGTCGTCACGTTGCGCGAGTTTCAGTTTGCGGCCCAGGCCGTGGTTGCGAAATGAGTCGCGGACGGCCAGCATGTGGGAGTGCAGATAGGCATGTCCAGCCCGGCTGCCCGGAATGGAAAAAGTGAAGCCAACAAGATCGTTGCCATGAAAAGCTCCTATAGTCTGGCCGCCGATTTTCTGGCTGACGACGAACATGCGAAGAGGAATCAGGTCAAGGTCGCTGAAATTCCAAACTTCTTTCTGGAGCGCAACACAGGCATTGAGTTCATCGATGCCGACGCATTTACGGATTGTGATCTGTTCGGTCCCGTGCTCAGCGACGCTCAAGGCTTTGGTACCTCCCGGGTCTTGGCCTGCTGCCATAGGGCTTCCATTTCTTCCAGGGTAGCTTCTTCGAGCGTTCGATCTTGCCCACGTAACTGCTCTTCCATCCAGCCAAAGCGGCGGCGGAATTTTCTGTTTGTCTTACGCAGGGCAGATTCAGGATCGACGGAAAGATAGCGGGCAATATTTACCAACACAAAAAAGAGATCGCCAACTTCGCCTTCCACATGTTCACGCAGCGACGCGGAAATCTCCGGCTTTCCAGAGGCGTTCGCCGGCAAGCCTTGCAGATGCTCCTGCAGCTCCCGCGTCTCTTCTGAAAGTTTTTCAAAGAGGCCTTGAACCTCTGGCCAGTCAAACCCAACATGCGCAGCCTTGGAGCTGATTTTGTGGGCTTCCTGGAGGGCAGGCATTTTGGAAGAAACGCCGTCCAGCAGCAGCACCGGGCTGGTTTGCAAAGTTTCGCCGTTATTCGGCAAATTTTTGCGCTTTTCTTCGGCCTTCAACGCTTCCCAATTCTTCAGGACCTGGGCGGAATCATCTGCTTTTGTGTCACCAAACACGTGTGGGTGCCGATAAATCAGCTTGTTGCTAAGAGCGTCAAGCACATCGTCGATCGTAAATGAGCCCTGTTCCTCCGCCATTTCGGCATAAAACAGGATTTGCAACAATAGGTCGCCAAGTTCGCCGGTAAGCTCTTTCCAGTCCCTGTTATCAATAGCTTCCAGAACTTCGTACGTCTCTTCTAGGGTGTATCCCTTAATGGTGTCAAAAGTTTGCTCACGATCCCAGGGGCACCCGCCAGGCGCCCTCAACCTGGCCA
>DATBVH010000234.1:0-8973 GCA_036515395.1 Candidatus Angelobacter sp. | reverse complement strand
TGGGTTGACGACTCAGGCGAGTTTGAGACCTGGAAGTCAGTGCTCATCACACCCTCAACTTCTCTTGTCGTCTGATGCGGCAGAGGATTGGGATTTTCACGGCTTGCGTCTTGCGGGGCGATCTCTCTGTGCCCAACGCTTCTTTGGCCAATATCTTGCTGAGCCGCATTTTGCCGGATTGCGTCCTCCCGGCCGCCGATAGAAGGTTTCTGCGGACGCAGTGTGGTCTTGCCCGTTGCCCCGGAAGCCACGCCCAGCAGGTCATCTTCCTTGCCCATTTTTTGCGGGCTCAGGTCCGGCCTTCTGCCGGAAGCAGGCGCGCTGCTGCCGCCAATCGCGGAGCCTGTTACTTCTTCAGGCGCTGGCGTAATGATGCGACCAGTGTTCTTGTTGTACATAACTTCGCCGTCATTCCAGCGCTTTTCATAATCCTTCTCAAACGTAGACCAGTCGCCCTGGGCCTTCATGGTGTCTTCATTAAACTCAGGCAGCATCTCCAGGCGTTCTTTGTCCAGTTCGGCATAGAACTTGTCGTCATGGTTTCCGTAGGGTTCAACGCGGTTTGCCGGGACCATGACTTTCTTGCGGGAAAGCATGCCGCCGGTCTTAAGCACGATGTAGCGAATGTCTCCGCTGGAATGATCGAAAATCACATCATCGATGGTTCCCAGCTTCTCGTCGTTCACGCCGTAAACGTCTGCTCCGCGCAGATCGTCAACATCTTCCATTTTGTGATCACGAAGAATGCCGTAATGAGGCATAGCTGCTCCTTATTGTTTGTGTCTTTAAATTAAGATGCGACGACGCATTCTGGTGAGGCTTGAAATCGGGAGCTGCCGGGCGGGAGCACAGCTTGTCCGACTACTGATAAAGCAGAGCACCTTTCGTTAGGAAAATTTTGCGAATTAATATCTGCGATGTTTTTACGATCCCGGCGAAGGAGCAACTCTGAAGGAATAGAGATATTTTTGTTGATCGGCCAGCGTGATGGAAACAGTAACGATTGTTCCCGCAGGCGCACTCCTGGCGACCTGCACCATAAAAGCGCCATGATTGCTTACGACCGTAGCCGGACCGGCGAAGATGCTGGCGGTTGAGTTCTGCGTGTTGAAGCGCTGATCAAGAAAATGGATAGGCACTGGGCTTCCCGCGTGGCCCTGCGGCAAGGCGGCGATGAAGAAATGTTTAAAGTCGCAACCCAGGCGCGAATGCGAGGAAAGCGCAGGGGCTTTTACCGCGCCTTTGCTGAGCACCTGTTCCAGCACGGTAACGTCGTGAGCGTTGATGGAACCGTTGTCATCCAGATCGGCAGCCGCCAGGCAGGAGATGCCCGCACTGCCCGGATGCCCGACGTAAGCCCGCAGCAGCTTGAGATCTTCCTGATCGACGACGCCATCTTCATTCAAATCGCCCAGGACAAAAAGCGGGACCACACCGGCTTGAAACTTGCTGATGGCTTCCATCTTCTTTTGGTAATCAGGCGGAAGCTTCTTCTGCTGCGCTTGCACCACGGCAAATATCAGAACGATTGCGCACAGCAAGTAGACAGCGGCTTTGCGATTAATCCGCATATTATTGATCGGCATATTCATTATTCTCATTCGGCGGCTTCTCATCGGCTTTACTCAGTGGCTTTCATGCGGTGGCTTTTATTCGATAACCAGGTCGCTAGGGCTGATCGTAGCCTCCATGCATGTGCGCTGGAGGTTTGTCTTTGGCGTATCCGCGATCAGCATATCGACTGGTGGAGGATTCGCCGGCCTTGGTGCGCAATGCGTCGATCAAGCCGGAATAGCTGGAGGCTGAGCCGGCAGGCAGGCCCTTGCGACGATCAATTTCTGCATCCAGCGGATCGCCAATATAACTCTTCTGCCAGCCGATGCTGCCATTGCTGCACGTTTCTGTGTTCGTCGCGGTAGAGGTGGAAGAATCGGCTTCCCATCCCGCATGGTTGGGGCAGGCAACGGCAGAGGCCTGCGAGCAGGTAGAGGTCGTCAGGTTCTCCAGTTCGTCCACAACTTTGGGCGTGAGTCCACCGTAGCAGCTGAAATCTGAGGTGAACCAGCCGCAAACATTTTTATTGGCGGCGCGGTAATTTCCTTCATGGAAGCGCGCGCGATAAAGAAAGTCGCCGGTGTACTCTTTCCACTCCCAATTCCCGCAGGCGAGTATCTCTGCGGCGCCCTTAGGCCCGCCATGGCCGTTCACGATCTCAATGGCCAATTCAACCCCCTTGGCCACTTTTTCCTGGTGCTTGGCAACGGCCTCGCGGACTTTGTTCCACTCCGGTGTGTTATGTTCGCGCGCTTTCTCCTGGTCCTTGGGATCTGGCTTGGTGGTGTAAGAAGCCACGCCTTCATAGCCGTAAGTCTGCGGAAGAGGTATCTCAACCAGATCGGGCGCGACGTAATCTGTATCGCAGCCTGCAGCGGTGAGCTTCTTGCTCAGGCTTTCCATGTCAAATTCCCAGGTCACGTTGTGGCTGAGGTCGATCACCAGCGCCACGCAGCCTTTGCCACGTTGCGGGCAGTCTTCCTCTTTTTTCTTCTTGTCCGTGGTGGCAACAGGAGTGGGCGAGGGAGAAGGCGTATGCACCGGCGGATTGCCGACATTGTCATTGTTGTTGCCGCCGGAAACCGTGTTGTCCACCAGTTCAGGCTGATCATGCAGGAACGGAATGAGCGTTCCATCAATGTCAAAGCTGCCGCTCCGCGTGGCAGTGAGGGTGCCGTGATGCTCATACTTGCCCTGGCCGTAACCAAAGGTAAGCGCGAGCTTGTTCCCGCCGCTCATCGTCACTGTCCCTACAGACATGTTTTCCAGCGTCAGCACCAGCACGCCCGGTTGCGATGGCGAAGGCGGCTTGAAGTCGGGAAGAAATTTCTGAATGATGGCGGGATCCATAAAGTCCGGCACGGCGCCGCTGCCGAACCAGGCCTCCTGCGGAATTGTTTCAACGCCTTTTATATAGACGTGGAACGCCGTGGACTCGCCTTTCATCAGCTTGAGCTTGTCCGCCGACATCTGCAGCGCCAGCACCCAGCTGCGCAGGCGCACGCTGCGTTGCTCGTCGTGAATGGTCCAGTCGGCGGGGCCAGGTTTTAAATCCGACGGAAGAAAACAATAAGCGCCTCTGGGCGATTCAGCCAGCAGTTTGGCGGGCAAATTATTTACGCGGATCACCGTGCGATTGCAGTCGCCGGAAAATGGGCCGTGAATGCGCTGGAGCGCACCAGCCAAATTCAGCGGCGGCAGGCTGAAAGTTTTGGGAGCCGGAAAACTTTGGCCGCTGATCGGCGAGAGAGGAATCGTCGTGCTCCAACCTTCGTCGGCGCGGCCACCGGTGCGGAAGATCCGAATCGGCAGCTCATTGGTGACGGTGAAGCTGAAAGGATGATCGGCGGGTGTCGCTGCGCCGGAACCGATTTGCAGTGAGTAGTTGCTGAGCAGGTTTGCGGGAGTCGATCCCGCCACACCGGGAATCTGTCCTTTGACCACGTGCAAGCCGGGAAGGTTTGCGTACCCATCAGGATTTACAACGATGCTGCCTGAGACGGCTTCACCGGTGATGACATCCTGTGGCACGACCACGCCGACATCCACCATGGGCGGCTTTTGGGCGTGCACAATGGCCGCTGAGAAGGCGGTGAAAATCATCAGCAGCGTCAGTTTGCGCTGCCCGTAACTTTGCTGCGTGAAATCAGCCCATAACGCGGATGCAGCCATTGTTTGACCCCTTGCGGCAGTGGTCTCTAACTGTGGTAAGCCCGTACGCACGGGCACGCCCCGTTTGTGTAACCCATTTTGGGGAACGATGCAATGAAAAAGAAATAAGAATGAAGCAACGAATTTTGTGAAGTGGGTGGTAAAGATTGTGAGGCGGGGAGCGGGAGTTTTGTCTGAGGTTGTAAGCCGGTGAGTTCCTGAACGAATGCCTATCTTGCATGTTATAAATGTTCGCTGGTCGCCCGTGGGCCGCAAAACCGAGGCCGGAAGGTTCTCGAAGTCACGGCTTATATTGATACTCGCAGCGTCTCAGCTCTAGCGTCTTAACCTGTTCTGCATCCTTCGGATCGTACAGGAAGCACCAATATTCCTTCGCAGGTGCACCTGTAATATCATCGTGATACTCGATAACCCCAAAGACCAGAAGCTTCTGTTTGAAACCCTTTATCAAAGCATCGGAACGGGAAGAAAATCGTTCATTTGATTGGAGTCGAACGCTTTGTGAAAACCGCGGTGGCATGTCACCGACGCGAGGATGCTCATAAAGTGACGATCCAAAGGGAACATCGAATTGAGAGATGTCAAATCGAGACCGGATGAGGATATCCCGCGCGGTGGCCTGTCCAAAGTTCGTAAGAACCAAATCATACCGCAAAAAAGAGAGGTCTTCGGGCCTGCCGGCGAGTTTGGCTGACGAAACTTGCACCGCGGATCGAGAAACTACAGCAGTTACCTTGTACGCCTCATGCGATTGCCAGAAACTGAAGATGCTTACGACAAAAGCCGCGCAGCTAATCCAGATGGTCCATCGGTGCGGCCGATCCGCCACTTTTTCCAAAACGGCAGTCGCTTCATACGATATTGGTTTTCTTGGGAACGTTAATGATCGCAGCCACTGGAGCAGTCGCGACAGAAGTTTACCCATTCCGAGCAGCCTCCCTTCCTTTCAGCAATCTTAATCATTTCCAAGACTCACTTGGCCTTGAGCGCCGCGATCCCTCGGATCGGGCGGCCCACCGCCATCGATCAACGGACCAAATGTATGATGATGAAGTGACTATCTGGGCGCCTCTGCGGGCAATTGGTGAAACAATGCACCGTCGAATATGCCCGCTGTACACCTTCGCTGGCCGCGATCGCATTCACATTGCTGGATCTGCCGTACCATTCCGCGCGGGAGGATTTCGATTCCTATTGACAGCGAAACATGTGTGCTTTGACTCATCGAACACTCCGATCCCGCTTTTTACAATGGGTTCCGAGCACGCCCGGCCACTCTGTGGCCGAAAGGGAGCTTGGGAATACTTACCAGGTAAGACGCCTGAGATTGATTTGGCGGTCATCGCACTGGATGACGATCTTGCTGACGACCTGGAGGGAGTTTACCAGTTCGCGACACCGGGGGATATATCGAAGACAACAACCAAAACGCCAGGAATCCACTATCTGATTGCAGGGTATCCAGCTGAAAGAAACCCCGTGAGTATTAAGGATTCGACAGTTTGGATAGGTGCACTTGCGACACACTTGATAACGGGTGATATCAGGGAGACTGCCGAGGCACTCCCTAACAAGTCAGACGACTTCCACTTCGTATTGGGACATCCTGGAAAGGTAATACCGACCTATGGGGGTGCACGGTTTCGAACCCCAAAGGTGCAGGGCATGAGCGGGGGCGGCGTATGGCGAGTTGAGATCGATATTCCCCGAAGGCTTTCAACCTCCCCATCGTTGGTTGGAATTGGAATCGAATATCACAAGGCAAAGCAGGTTTTTGTTGCCACACGCGTGCAGGCAGCAATACCACTTGTGGACGATCTGTTCAGACTAGAACGAGGTTTACCCGCCGATAGTCAAGATCCACCGTCGATCTCTCCTGATCCTTCTTCATCTTGAAAATAGACGGTTGGGTGGCCCGCTCTTTCGCAAGGTGCTCCACATCCAATTTCTGCATTGCGCCACCCGCGCTTCAACCTGCTTCCACTCGGCGAGCCAAAAGCGGGCTCGCTGGGAGCCCCCAAGCCTGCGGCGCAAGGAAGAAACTAATTTCTTACTTTACCCAGCACTTATCCCTCAGCGCGCGATGCGCACCTCGGGAACGTACTGGGCTAAACTCTCGTCGCGCCTAACGGCGCTTCATTTCGGTGGTTCGTACGGCCTGGTTGCCCCTGAGTGCAATTCGTGATTTTTTGTAATCTTGCACGTAATAATTCATTGCACGTGGAGTCACCATACCAAGCTTCGTGATCGAAGCAGCATTGTGCGAAGCTAGAGCACTTCCGAGTTTAATGTACCCCCATGGGCTTTACCTCGGCGGCTAAAGCCGGCAATGTATAGCAGATTTGCCGCCGGCATAAATGCCGGCTCCACCCCGTAAAGGAGACAACAACTCTGGAACCCCAATGTGGAATGCAATCGGTATGAAAAAGGCGAGTTCACATGGCTGAGGCTGAATCCGTGTCCCCTTATCCTAAACATCTCGATTGGCTGCGCTATCTTTCAGCGTTTCTGCTCTTAATGTATGGATCAAGCAAGCTGCTGGGCAGGCAGTTCACTCTTCCGCCGGAGATTGCGCTGCGGCCGGTTGGATCGCTCAGCGGCTATCAGCTTGCCTGGTTCTATTACAGCTATTCCCATACCTATGCGGTGATTCTTAGGACTGATCCAGCTTGCCGGCTCCAAGACCGCCAAGTGAGCTAGGCACGTTATCGCCGCGCGCCAAATTTCCAAGGGCTTCCGCACGCGGACACATGATTTCCATTTCAACCCTACTTTTCTCCTTGACACTAGGGCGAACAAATGGTAAAGTACTGAATCGTCCTCCGAGCGAGGACCCGCCTGTGCGGGAGGGTCTTTGAAAAATTTAGCAAATGGCAATTAGCAAAGGAAAGCCCTTGGCTTTTGGCTCTTACCTCTTAGCTAAAACAAAAGCCCAAGGCTGCTGAACCCCACGCCAATCGATATCTGATTGCTGAAACCTACGCCAATCTTGGATACCATCGCGAAAACCTACGCCAATCTGGGATGGCCCGGGGAGGGGGGAGGGTGATCGGGACATCGCGCGTGATCGGGTGATCAAGGTTGCGACCCTCTGCTGATTCTTGGGTGGATTGGGTGACCTTGGGTGGAATTGGGTGTACATAGGGGGTAGGGGGAGGGTCTTGGCTGAAGGACACAGGCAGAGGGCCGCAAGAAGAGATTGCCAAATTGAAAATTGAAGGAATGAGGACCGGTTGATTGATCAGAACTTGGAACGTAACTTCTTATACGTCATCGGTAAATCTTCCGGCAGCACTCTGGTCTCGCCCACTGAGGTCATGAAGTTTACGTCGCCAAACCAGCGCGGAAGAATATGCATGTGGATGTGACTGGCCACGCCGGCGCCCGCGGCTTTGCCGATGTTCATTCCCAGGTTGACTCCGTCGGGATGATAGAGATCGCGGAGCACGCCCTCCAGCCGTTGCGTTAAGGCCATCATCTCTTGCGCGGCGGGTTGTGAAAGTTTGGATAATTCGTCAACGTGATCGTACGGCACAATCATTGCGTGGCCTGAGGTGTACGGAAAAGCATTGAGCATCACAAAGCAGTATTTGGCACGATGGACGATCAGAGATTTTTCATCGTCCTGGGTCTGGTCGTTTTTGGGCTGAAGCAGGCCGCAAAACAGGCAGTCGGCGGGGGCATTTGCGCCGGTAATGTAGGCGTATCGCCAGGGCGTAAACAGGTAATCCATGGGCCTTGAAAAGATACCAGAAGGACTAGGGTTTCTAAGCCAATTTTCCCATTTTGAACTGTTTGACAGCGTACTGAGCGGTTGTTATAGTCGAAGGAGTCTTATGGCCCTTTCAGGACTGCCGTAAGATCCGGCCGCTGGTTTCCGAGCCTTCCGAAAGTACGGAAGCAAATCATGCCAGTGGGACTCGGGGTCCCGAGTCCGCCTTCAGCACTACTGCCTCTCTTCAGTGAGTTCCAGCTGTGTTTCAGGTCCGTTGGCAATTAACAGGAATGTTGGTCGAGCATACAGCCCGTAGTGAGCATCAAGATTTCGACGCTGAATCCAACAGCTCAGCCGATTCCGCCCAGTCCTACGAAAATTCAACCACTATGTCCGGGAACGAATCTCAAACTCAATCTCCTGAGCAGCCCAGCGCGGGCGTAGCTCACAAAGAAGAAACTCACATGGAAGACTTCGCCACAGCTCTTGAATCGTACACCCTTGAAACTGAGCCGGCGCCAAGTGAAGACAACGTCTTCAAAGGCACCGTGATCAAAATCACCGCCACCCATGTCGTCGTTGACATCGGCTTCAAGTCAGAAGGCCTTGTGCCCATCGCTGAAGTTACCGATGCTCACGGCAACATCAAGTTCCAGCCCGGGCAGGACATTGAAGTAATGGTCCAGCGCGGCGAGAACGAAGAAGGCTCCGTCCTGCTTTCGCATGAGCGGGCCGAGCGTGTGCGGGTTTGGGAGAACATCGAGAAGGCGTACCACTCCAAAGAAGCCGTAAAAGGCACGGTGGTGGAGCGGGTCAAAGGCGGCGTCTCCGTGGATATCGGCGTAAAAGCGTTTATGCCAGGCTCGCAGGTGGATGTCCACCCGGTGCGCAATCTGGAAACGCTGAAAGGCCAGGAGATTGAAGTTCGGGTCATTAAGCTGAATAAAAAGCGCGGCAACATTGTGGTTTCACGCAAGGCAATACTTGATGAAGAAGTTGCCTCCAAGCGCGGCAAGACCCTTGAGAATCTGGCTGAAGGCGCAATCCTTACCGGCACGGTCAAGAACCTTACTGATTACGGCGCTTTCGTCGATATGGGCGGCATTGACGGCCTGCTACACATCACTGACATGTCTTGGGGACGCCTGACGCATCCGCGCGACCTCGTCCACGTGGGCGATCAGATTCAGGTAAAAGTTCTGAAGTACGATCCGGAAAAGCTGCGCGTTTCACTCGGCTTTAAGCAGCTTACGCCCGATCCTTGGCTTGACGCTTCTGAGCGCTATCCCATTGGCGCCCGCGTGAAAGGCCGCATTCTGAGCGTGACCGACTACGGCGCTTTCGTTGAGCTGGAACAGGGCATTGAAGGCCTGGTCCATGTGAGCGAAATGTCATGGTCCAAGCGGATGAAGCATCCTTCAAAGCTGGTCAACGTGGGCGATGAGATTGAATGCGTTGTGCTGAACGTGAATTCCAACGAGCGCCGCATTTCGCTGGGACTGAAACAGCTTGAGTCGAATCCGTGGGAACGG
>DATBVH010000233.1:0-2825 GCA_036515395.1 Candidatus Angelobacter sp. | reverse complement strand
AACGCCACCGGGAAGCTGATCAAAATGCTCCCGCTCCAGTGCTTCCAGATGTCGCCGGGAAATTTTTGTCGATTCCGTGATTTCATCCAGGGTGATGCCGCGCATCTCCCTTTCACGCCGAAGCCGATCGCCAAAAGCACCCATGCCTGTTCCATTGCCTTTTGCTGTTAAGTCAGTCAATTGGCCCATATTTTGGAATCCCAACACTCCCGGTAAGTAACAAAATACCCCCTAACTGTTGATTCGACAACTACTTTCAGGGTACGTAAGGGCTATTACCCAAAGGTTTCAGGTCTATTGGCCGGTTGCCGATTTCCCTAAAGCAAGCGATAATACGCAAAAAGTACGAGACTTTCTCAGTTGCTCAAAAATCGAGGATCACCCCTTAAATGAACGAGGCAGCAGGCTCAGGACCGGAACGTAAGACCAAGAGGCAGTTGCAGGAAGTCGCCATATTTAACGATGTGGCGAAGGCCCTCACCTCGTCGCTGAATCTCGATTCAATTCTGCAAACCATCATGGACAAGATGGCGGAATTCTTCCGTCCAGACACCTGGTCTCTGCTGATGGTCGATGAACAAAAGGACGAGCTCTATTTCGCCATTGCCGTGGGTGATGCTGCCGAAACGCTCAAGACCGTTCGGCTTAAGGTGGGTGAAGGAATCGCTGGCTGGGTGGCCAGACATGGTGAGTCCTTAATCGTACCGGATGTGTACAACGATCCCCGGTTCGCCAAGCGCATCGACGAGATGACCAAATGGAAAACCCGGTCGATCATCTGCGTGCCGCTGCAATCAAAACATCGCGTACTGGGCGTGATCCAGCTTATTAACTGCGCCATGGAAAGTTTTGGCGAGCAGGAAATGTTCTTTCTGCATGCCCTGTGCGACTATGCCGCCATCGCCATTGATAACGCCCGCGCGGTCGAGAAAATTCAGGAACTGACGATCACTGACGATTGCACCGGCCTTTACAACGCGCGTCATCTCTATAAGACCCTGGAAGCTGAAGTTTACCGCTCAGCGCGCTTTGGCTATGAGTTCAGCGTGATCTTTCTTGATCTCGATCATTTCAAGAATGTGAATGACACGTATGGGCATCTCGTCGGCAGCAAGCTGTTGCAGGAAATCGGTTTCAAGATCAAATCGCAACTGCGCTTGATTGACTATGCCTTCCGCTATGGCGGCGATGAATTCGTTATTCTCCTGCCGCAGACAGACAAACATTCCGCCCTGGTCGTGGCCAAGCGTATTCAGGAAATGATGCGCAAAACGGTCTTTCTTGCCGAAGATGGATTGAATTTGAATGTCCGTTGCAGCATGGGGCTGGCGACTTACCCTGAAGACGCCAAGAGCTCGCACGAAATCATCCGCCAGGCCGATGAAATGATGTATATGGTGAAAAACTCCAGCCGAGACAATATCGCAGTGGCACAGCAGGGGATGTTGAAGTAGCCAGGAAGCAATCAGCCATCAGCCAAGACCTTTTACCGCAACGGACGCGAAGAACGCAAAGATTGCCTCTAATCCCCGAGTCAAATTTTCAATAAACGCAACCGGCATAATGCGCACCCCATTTGCTTCGCTTCGCGCACTTGGCGTACTTTGCGGTGAAATTTTTCTTCGGCTAATTACTAATTGCCATTTGCTGATTGCTCAATCCGGCGGCCTCTTCTCCAACGCCGGAACTTTATCCGTATTACCCTTATCCGGCTGCCGAGGCATCCATGCGCCCGCGTTCTGTGGCGCCGATGGATTCACGCCGAAGTCCCAGACAAAGAGATTGATCTGCTTTTTATCGAGCAACTCCACCACGGCATACTCGCCGGGCGGCAGAGGTTGGGAAGGCGTGAGCTTAACCCAGTCACCCAGGGCTGACGTGGTCACGGGAATCCAGCTTTCTTTCTGGCTGACTTTGCCGTACATGGCCACATTGAGCTTGCCGACAATGCGCGTATCTTTCTTGTTTTCCACGCGCACAATGCCGTAGTGATTGGGTGGCTGTTCTTTGTCGGAAGTCTTTTGGGTGAATACCGGCTGGGAATTGTCAGACGTATCGACATTCAGGTAAATAGATGGCTGCGCCACATGCGATTGCACCCGTGCATGCTCGCCTTTGAGTTCAATGGTCTGCGTAGAGGAAAGCGCCAGCGGATTCACAGCCGCGCGAAGAATGTTGCGGCCGGTATGCTTATTGAGTTCGCCTCCATTCTGGACCAACTCAACAAGTTCTGGCTGCTTATTGAATTCATCCTGCAGAAAGACGCCGCCGGTGTTCGGCAACCGCAACCCTGGGACAATGAGCGGAGCTTCACGTTCGTCGGCTTCATCGGCCTTGGCAATCTCTTTGATGGTTTCATCACGCTGCCCCGCGCGTTCGTTGTTGTATTTGTCAGTCGCAGGCCAATCGACCATGTCGTTCGGCAGTTCTTCCCAGTCATAACGCTCGGCACTGTAATAGCGGACACGCTGGCCCACGACCTCCCACTTGGTGGCCGATTGATACGAGCCATCTTTCATGATGAGCCGCTTGGGATTCTGCTGCGACCATGCTTGCGTACAGGCCAGCGCGATCACCATCGCGGCCACAAGGGAGATGCGTTTGATCCATCGCGCCATAAGAAAAGCCCTGAATATTTGCATGCAGAGTTCGTCTTTATTTTATAACCCGAAGACGGTGAGATGGTTGCTACATCCAGGCTTTCGTAAGACTCGGGCGAAAAACGAAACCTTTGAAACTCGGAGGAACAGGGTAAGCGGAGGAACTAAGGAGCCACGTCTCGCTACGGTTCCTCCGTTTCCTCCTTTCCTCCATGTTTCAAAGGT
>DATBVH010000232.1:0-17062 GCA_036515395.1 Candidatus Angelobacter sp. | reverse complement strand
CAAGACCACCGGCCAGGGCAAGTATGCTGACGACCTGAGCCTGCCGGGCATGCTGACGGGCAAGATCCTGCATTCGCCCTATCCGCACGCGCGGATCAAGAAGATTGATACCTCTAAGGCCGAGGCTGTCGAAGGCGTGGTATGCGTGGTCACAGGTCCCGATGCGCCAAACAAATACGGCATTCTGCCAGTCGGGCATGACGAGACGGCGCTTGCAGTGGAGAAAGTACGTTACGTAGGCGACAACGTTGCCTGCGTGGTGGCAACGTCTGAGTCGATTGCGGAGCGCGCGCTGGATTTGATTGAAGTGGAGTATGAGCAGCTGCCGGCGTGGTTTGATCCAGAAGACTCGATGAAGGCGGAGAAAGATTGGATCCATCCGCAGCGGCCAAACAACATTGAAAAAGATTATCACCATGTGTTTGGCGATCCGGATAAGGGCTTTGCCGAGGCGGACGTGGTGATGGAACATCGCTACATTGCGGGCGAAGTGACGCACGCGGCGATGGAGCCGCATTGCACGCTGGCGCAATTTGAAATCGATTCACAATCCGGGCAGCCGGGACGGCTGACGGTGTGGTCGTCAACGCAGGTGCCGTATTACCTGCAGCACAAGCTTTCCATTGTGCTGGAACTGCCGATGCAGCAGATACGCGTGATCAAGCCGCTGGTGGGCGGTGGGTTTGGCGGCAAGAGTGAAGTGATCCCGCTGGAAATTATTGCGGCTGTGGCGGCGCGCAAAGCCAAAGCGCCGGTGAAGATTACTTACACGCGCGAAGAAGTTTTCTGGGCGCATCGCGGGCGGCCGCGCACGATTATTGATATGAAGATCGGCGCGAAGAAAGATGGACACCTGACTTCTGTGGCGGCGAAAGTGATTCAGGATGGCGGCGCTTACTGCTCTTACGGCGTGGTGACGATCCTTTATTCCGGCGCGCTTCTGGGCGCGCTATATGACATTCCCAATATCAAGTATGACGGCTATCGAGTGCTGACGAACAAGCCGGCCTGCGGCGCAATGCGCGGGCATGGGACAGTGAATGTCCGTTTTGCATTTGAATCGCAGCTCGATGAGATCGCGGCGAAGCTGGATATTGATCCGGCGGAAATTCGACGCATCAACTTGCTCAAGCCGCCGTGCATTACTGTGAACAACCTGCGGGTACAGAGTTATGGACTGCCGGAATGCATTGATCAAGTTATTACTCGCTCTGCCTGGCACGAGCGAAGGAGCAAGCTGCCTCCGGCGCGGGGCATGGGCATGGCGTGCAGCCATTATGTAAGCGGCGCGGCGAACAGCATTATTCGCTCGGACATGCCGCATTCCACGGTGAATATCAAGATTGATCGCGACGGCGGCGTAGTGGTGTACACCGGCGCGTCAGACATTGGCCAGGGATCGGACACGATGGTGGCGCAGATTGTGGCGGAAGTGCTGGGAATCGGGTTGGGAAGAATCCGCGTGATTGCCGCCGACACCGACCTTACGCCCATTGATATTGGATCGTATTCCAGCCGAGTTACTTTCATGAATGGCAATGCGTCTTTGCGGTCGGCGCAGGACGTGAGGAAGAAGATAGCGGCTGCGGCGGCGGTGAAGATGAACTGTGCGCCGGAAGACGTGATGATGCGCGACGATCGGGTGTGGAAGCGCGGGACTGCGGAACCTTCAACGAACGGCGCGCACGCGGAGCAGATTCTGGAGAAGGTTGATGCGCCGCGAGGAAGCGTAAGGGAAGTGAGCGGGCGCGTGGAAGGGCAGACGCTGCGCGGATCATTGCAGCAGAAGCGCAAAGAAGAAGGCCCCAAGGACAGTATGAGTTTTGAAGAAGCGGTGGTCTCGGCCATCGACTTTACTGGCGCGCTTACGGGCACGGGATCATACGCGCCGCCTAAAGATGCGCGCGGCGGAGCGTTCAAAGGCGCTGGCGTGGGACCGTCACCGGCGTATTCGTATTCGGCGCAGGTAGCCGAGGTGAGCGTGGATGAAGAAACTGGCGAGGTGAAAGTCCACAAGGTTTGGGCCGCGCATGATTGCGGACGCGCACTGAACCCGGTTTCAGTAGAAGGCCAGGTAATCGGCTCAGTATGGATGGGGCTGGGGCAGGCAATGCAGGAAGAAATGGTGTGGAAAGACGGCCTGTTGATGAATCCGGGGATGCTGGAGTACAAATCGCCTTCGGCAATGGAATCGCCGGAGGTCGAATGCATTATTGTGGAATCAGTTGATCCGGAAGGGCCGTTCGGCGCCAAGGAAGCGAGCGAAGGCTCGCTAGCAGCGACGATCCCGGCGATTGCGAACGCAATTTATGACGCAGTCGGAGTGCGGCTGCGCGAAGCGCCGTTTACGCCGGAGCGCGTGTTGGCCGCGCTGAAGGCCAAAAATTCTGAAAAGAAAGCGCTGGAGATTACGCGCGGGGACGATCCGGTGACGCCGACAACGTTCCGCGAACATGGCGGATCATTATGGTTCAAAGGCAAAGGACCGCAGAGGCATGCGGATGATCCGTCGAGGCGGAGTACTCAACACGAGCAATAAAAACACCTACCACGGAGGCACGGAGACACAGAGACACAGAGAAATTTGGTAAATGGGTAATTTGGTAACCTGGTAAATGCAAGAGGGCGAGACAATTCAGCGCGTCCAGTGGCCAGGCATTACGCAATTACCAATTTACTCAATTACAAATTCAAATGAGCCTTCCTTCATTCAAATTTTTGCGTCCACGCTCATTGCGGCAGGCTGTCGACTACCTGGCGCGGCACGGCAACGATCTGGCGATCCTGGCCGGCGGCACGGACCTGTTGCCGTCAATGAAGCAGAAGCTGTTCACGCCGGGATACGTGATGGCCATCCGCGGGATTGAAGAGATCCAGGGAATCCACGTGCGTCCTGGGGCAGGCGTGGAAATTGGCGCGCTCACGCCGCTTTCCGCACTTGAAGATTCGGAGTTCATACGGCGCAGCTACCGCGTGCTGCATGAGGCGGCAATGACGGTGGCGTCGCCGATACTGCGCAACATGGGCACACTGGGCGGCAACATTTGCCTCGACACGCGCTGCGTCTGGTACAACCAGTCATTGCAATGGCGGCGCTCGTGCGGGTTCTGCATCAAGAAAGATGGCGACCTTTGCCATGTGGCGCCGGGCGGCAAGTTCTGCTGGGCGGTATTTTCTGGTGACACACCTCCCGCGCTGCTTTGTCTGGGAGCGGAAGTGGAGATCGCGGGACCTGCGGGGCTGCGTCGCGTCGCGCTGAAGGATTTCTATACCAATGTGGGTGATGCGCGCATGAAGCTGGAAAGCAATGAAATGCTGACTCGCGTTTTTCTGCCGCAGGAGTCTGCCGGCTGGAAAGGAAGCTACATGAAGCTGCGCATTCGCGGGTCGATTGACTATCCGCTGGCCGGCGTGGCGGTGGCGCTTAAGAAGAATGGTGGACCGGTGGAAAATGCCCGTGTAGCGATTACGGCCGTCAATCCCGCGCCACTGCTGGTGAAAGGCGCTGAGAACGCGCTGATAGGCAAACAGATTGATGAGCATGTGGCGGCTGTGGTCGGGGAACTAGCGGCCAAGATGGCGAAACCGCTGACAACTTCAGGGCTTACGCCGGAATATCGGCGGGAGATTGTAAAGGTATATGCGAAGCGGGCGGTGCTGAACTGCGGTAATTAGTACTTAGTATTTGGTACTTAGCAGGGTCAGGCATCGAATAGAGCCTTTTCGAATCGGCTAAGTACCAATTACTAATTACTAATACTTCCTCCATGCTAATCACAGACTGCCACATCCATATACAACCCGTTGAAATGTTCAAGGCCGGACCGCTTGAGGTGATGAAGAAGGCACGCGGCCATTATGAGGACATCCTGGAATACTGCCGATCGCCCAAGGCGTTGCTGAAGTATATGGATTCCATCGGCGTGGAGCGGGCGGTGCTCATTAATTATGTTGCGCCGGAGACAATGGGCTTCACGCACGATGTGAATCCCTGGGTGGCGAATTACTGCAAGGAAGACCCGAAGCGGCTGCTTTCGTGCGGCAGCGTGCATCCGCGGCACACTCTCAACGTACAAGAAGAAATGGATAATCTGGTGCGCCTGGGCATTCGTCTCATCAAGATCCATCCGCCGCACCAGTTGCTTTATGCCAATGATTACCTGAACGGCGTGAAGGAACTTGAGACGATTTATCGAGCGGCGGAAGCGAATGGTATCCCGGTGATGATCCATACTGGGACATCCATCTTTCCTGCAGCGCGCAACAAATTTGGCGACCCGATTTATCTGGACGATGTAGCTGTGGATTTTCCCAAGCTGAAAATTCTGATGGCTCATGGCGGCCGTCCGATCTGGATGCAGACGGCGTTCTTCCTGCTTCGAAGGCACAAAAATGTGCATCTGGACATCAGCGGCATTCCGCCAAAAATTCTGTTGAAGTATTTTCCCCGGCTAGAAGAGATCGCGCACAAAACTCTGTTCGGCACAGATTGGCCGAGCCCCGGAATTCCCGACATCAAGCAGAATCTTGATCAGTTTCAGGCGCTCGCGCTGCCGCGTGCGGTGAAAGAACAGATTCTAAGCAAGACGGCGCTGGAGATGTGGCCGGCGTAGCGGCTCTTTCAGAGTTCCAGGTTGGATCAAATTCCTCGTAAATAACAAACTGGCCCGAATGTTACCCGGGCCAGACAGTGTAGATTCAGCGCGATGTCAGACTGTTGCGCGTCTTCCGGCCACCAGATGCCAGATGATCGAGATCACGGCAAAGACCAGAAGCAGATGGATCAGGCCGCCGGCGACATGGAAAGCCGTAAATCCGAGAATCCAGAGCACGAACAGAACGATACCGATAAGCAAAAGCATGTAATACCCCCCAAGGCGAAATTTCATTAAGGCATTTCGTCTGCCTGCTAGTAGGATTCAGGCGCACCTTGGGCCGTTGCACCATTCAGATTTTTTAAAAACGATTGCAGTGGGCAACCTTCGCAGATTGGTTTTGCGCGGCAGTAATGGTTGCCAACTCTCACGATCAACGCATGTAGCTCGTTGTAATGCTGGGCAAGCTCGCTGCGGGCAGAGCTGCTCATGCGTGAAACCGGATGGCGAGGATCTGAGCCGGAACTTTTTGCGATGAGAGACTCAGCCTCAGAGCTGCTGATGGCGTGCTCGACCATAGCGCGAATTTCTTCGTAGCTGGTTTTCTCGCCGATGATCCCATGGCGCAGCAGAACGCGGCGTGTGTAGGCGTCCACGACGAAGACAGGATGATTCCCGGCATAGAGCAGAATGGAGTCGGCGGTTTCAGGGCCAACACCATTGAGTTCCAGCAGCTCTGCCCTGAGTTTTTCAGTGGGCTCGGCGAACATGCGGCTGAGCGAGCCGGAATATTGGCGATCGAGGAACGCAATGAATGTTTTAAGGTTGCGCGCTTTTTGGCGGAAGTAGCCGGAAGGTCGCACCAATGTTTCCAGTTCATCGAGTGGCGTTGCGCGCATGGCGCTGACGCTAAGGCGTCGGGGGCGCCGCAGGTTGAGCAGAGCTTTTTCTACATTGCTCCAGTTGGTGTTCTGCGTGAGATATGCGCCGACAATGACTTCAAAGCGAGAGCGCGCGGGCCACCAGTTCTGGGGACCGTAACGCGAGAGAAGAGCGGTGTAATAGGAAGGGAGTTGAGATCGGATGATCGGGTGATCCGGTGATCGGGTGATCGGAGTGCTAGAACGACGACGTTTTTGCGAGGGCACGGATCCAGAGCTGCTTAATTCGGTGGGCACCTTCAGGTTATTTTAGAACATTGAGCGATCAGAATTGAGACCTGCAGGAAGCGTGATATGCGTGATTACGCGGCAACTGCAAACGAAGCGATATAGCCGATCCGCGGATTACCAGCTGGAACTTTTCCCACCCACCTGGGCTTGCAAGTCACAGGCCTCGCGGCAGGGACGGCAATAGTAAATTCCGTCTTCGCACAGGCGGACTTCATAAAGGCTCTGGCACAGCGCGCAGTATTTATTGCAGGAGCAGCTTCTCTCAGGCTGGTCGCAAATCATGCACATGAATTCTTTAGCCATAGCGGGAGATTAGCGCGATTCGGGTCTTCCGGCAATGGCCGATGGTCGATGGCCTTGCGGTAAGCGCCTATGGCAAGCTCAGTCGTTCCGAAGAGCAAATGCAGACGTCTCGCCTGCAATGCTGTTCAGCGAGACCGCTCTGGAAAATCGCGACCGAACCCGACATGACAACTTACGGCCTGTTCGGTAACTTTACCTTACGATCTTCCGGTTTCATCCTGTTGAACTCTTCTGATTTACCCTTTGGAATGCTTAGCACCATCCAATCAGAGCCGCGCAGGTGCTTGCCGACATAAAGAATCTGCCCCACGTGATAGGCCGTGTGCATCAGGCTGCGGTTAATCGCCTGCAGGATGGTATGCGGCTCGCCGCGGATGGTTACCGTCTTTACAAAATCTTCCGGCTTGAGAGATGCAATGTTGTCGAAGACGATCTTGAAGCTCTCTTCCCACCGGCGCATCAGGTCTGAGCGCGTGTCAGCCTCAGTCAATACAAATTCCTGGTCGCGATGGCGGTCCGGCTTCTCACCGTCGGTAGTCAGGAAGTCCAGCCAGCGGGAACGCAGGTTGCCGGCCATATGTTTAACGAGCTGGGCGGCGGAATTGGATTCAGGGTCGGGGGCCTTGAAGAAGTCAGGATCGGTCAGCTGGGCCAGACCGCCATCGGCCAGCCGTTTATAGCCGCGAAAGCTGCGCCGCACCTCGTCAAGATAATCCGCCTCAAAAGATCTTCCTTCGGCCATCGCTTAACCTCCTGATTTTTCTAGCTTAACAAGAATCTTGCACCCGAAATTGCCTGCAGTGCGTATAACTGTTCAAGAGAGGGCACTTGGAGCAAACGGCGGCTTTTGAAGATGACCGGCTTAAACTGGCGCTAACCCGGGCACTTACCGGTGACGCACAGGCCTTTGCCGATCTGGTGCGCGAGCATCAGGGAATGGTCTTCAGCATTGCCTACCACTTTTTGCAGGACCGCTCTCTGGCGGAAGACCTGGCGCAGGAAGTTTTTCTGGAGCTGTTTCAGAGTATCGATCGCATACAGTCTCCGGCGCACCTGACGTACTGGCTGCGAAAAGTCACGTCCAACCGCTGCATTGACCAGGGACGAAAGAAGTATCGCCGGCGCGAGATGGCCCTGGAAGAAGCGCCGGAGCCCGTTACCGCTTCTGGGCATGCCGACCCCATGCTGCTGGATCGGTTGCAGCAAAGCCTGGCGACGCTGCCGGAAAAGCAGCGGATGGTGGTGATCATGAGGTTCCAGGAAGGCTTGGGCCCGGCTGAGATTGCGGAAGTTCTGGAAATGCCGGTGAACACGGTAAAGAGCACGCTGCATCGGTCACTGGCCGATCTTCGCAAGGGCCTGACGCGCAAGATTCGAGAGGTACGATATGCATTTTTCTGAAGACGATCTTCGTGAAGCGCTCAAGCGCAAAGATCCGGGCGAAGGCTTTACCCAAAGGTTGATGGCCAGGGTGAACCAATCGAAGGCAGAAGCTCTAGCGCAGCCGGTAACAAAGAAGGTCAATGGGAAGTTTCTGTCGTGGTGGATGCATCGTCCTGCCTGGGCTGTGGCAGTCGTTGCAATGTTGCTGCTGGCTGTTGGAATTGGCGGCTATCAATACTCTGAGTATCGCCACGCTGAAGAAAATCGCATTGCGCGAATGAAACAGCAGCAGCTTCAGCGTGAGGCGGAGCGCGCCCGCGACCAGGCGATCATGGCACTGGAGATTGCACGAGCCAAGATGAACCATGTCCTGCAGCACGCTCAGCTACAGGCCGAACCGAATGACAAGATCAGGAGAGAGCGTCTATGAACCTTGCAACCAGCAAGTTAACCCGAATTCTAATTGCAGCCGTCCTGTGTTTCTCATTTGCGCGTAGCTTTGGGCAGGATGCGAAACTACAACTCGCCAATCTGGACAAGCTGAGCGAGAAAGCCGCCCGAGTAACCGACGTCACACTCGACGGATCGCTGCTTCAGTTTGCCGTGAACTTGATTGAGAAGGTCGACGCCGAAGATAAAGATGTGGAACAGCTCCAATCCATCATCAAAAATCTGAAGGGCATTTACATCAAGAGCTTTGAATTCGATGAAGCCAGCCAGTACAGCAAAGGCGACGTTGATGCGATCCGTGCTCAGCTAACATCCCCGAGATGGTCGAAAATCGTCCAGAGCATGGCGAAGCGACACAATGAATATGACGAAATTTATATCTTGAAGAATGGCGACCGTGTAGGCGGCGTGGTAATTCTGGTGGCAGAAGCCAGGGAGCTTACGGTCGTGAACCTGGTGGGTGACGTTCCCATGGACAAAGTAGCATCGCTGGAGCGCCATCTTGCTCCGAGTGAAAAACACGCTGACAAGCCGAAACAGAAGAAGGAGAGCGGTCATGATCAGGAATAGCAGGACACTTACATTTGCTTGCCTGATGCTTGCTGGTCTTTTTGTTACGGCACAGAACGCCTTTGCGCGAGATGATTTTGGCAAGATCGTCCATCACATTGAGGCGAACTATCACGTTCATCGGCAACATCGCTGGGTGATGGGACTGGCCGGCTTCACCGTTAAATTCTGGCATATTGCCGGAGTCAAGAGTTTCAAGGGCGCGATCTTTGAGAATCAGCCATTTGTGCAGGCCGCGTCCGACACGCGATTTGATGAAGTTGTCCGCGCCGCGATGGATTCAGGATGGCAGCCGCTGGTCCAGAGCTGGGACCGCCACACCGGCGAGCGCACGTATATCTACGCGCAGGATTTGGGCAAAGACTTGAAGGTGCTGGTGGTAAATCTTGAGTCGAATGAAGCTGTGGTGCTCCAGGTCAAAGTCGATCCCAAAAAACTGAATGACTTCATCGAAGAAACAAGCGCCAGCCATCATGGCAACCGTCCGGCACCGCGTAAGGAGACAGCGCCACCGAGCGACGACAGAATCGAGCTGGCTGCTGCAACTTCACAGAGCTGGGATGGTATCTGTCTGTTTCTGCAGCCGGACGAGCCCTCAGTGACACAGCCGTACAATTAAATTTTGCCGGCTTGGTTCTTCAAATCGACTCCGGCATGCTTTTTTGCTGCTTCGGTCAAGGCAATCATCAGGTCTTCCAGGTGGCGATGTCCGGTCAGATAGCTGATCACCATCATTCGGATTACTGATTGGCCACCGACCAGCGTCGTCGAGATCCAACGCCGTCCATCGCGCGTGACATCATGCACAATCGCTTCATGGACAGCGCGGTGTTCGTCTTCCGCCATCCCAGCACGCTTTACGCGAAAGTTCACGATCGGAAGCACCTGCGGCGCAGCCAGCTCAAACAACTCTGAAGTGCGCATCCAGTTGGCAAAGAACGCAGCCAGCTTTAGTTGCCGGTCGATTAATTCCTCATAGGCCTGGCGTCCGTGGACCTGCAAGGTTAGCCACAGCTTGAGGGAATTCATCCGTCGCGACCACTGTGTGCTTACCTGAAAGTTATCGAGGAGCGGCGTAGAGCCGGTCTTCTTTGGCATATAGGGCGTGGTGGTGGCAAAGGCTTGTTGCAGAGCTTCTGGATGGGACGTGAGCACCACGCCGGCGGCAAACGGCATCGCCAGCCATTTGTGCGGGTCGATTGTCACCGAGTCTGCGAGTTCTATGCCGCGCACCAGCTCGCGGTGCTGGTCAGAAAAGATGGCTGCTGCGCCGTAAGCTCCATCAATGTGAAACCACAAGTCGTGTCTTTTGGATATCTCTGCCAACTTGATCAGATCGTCGATCGCTCCCGAATTTGTTGTACCGGCAGTGGCGACAACGCAGAAAGGAGTAAATCCCGCTGCTTTATCCCGGGCGATCCGCGCTTCCAGTTGTTCTGTGTCCATCTGTGCGGCGGCATTCACGGGAATGCGGCGCAGTGACTTGCGGCCCAAGCCCAACAGGCCCGCGGACTTGTCCAAAGAATGGTGGGCCTCTGCCGATGCATACAACACAGGCTTCGCCGAGCAAGACGCAAGACCATCTTCGACCGACTGCGGAAAATGCATCGCCAGAGCCATTGCGAGTGCGCTGAAGTTTGCTTCATTGCCGCCGCTGGTGAAAGTGCCATCGAATGGTTTTTCCCAGCCAACGCGCTCGCCGATCCAGCGCACGGTTTCTCGTTCGATTCTTGCAGCAAGCTGGGAGCGTGCCAAACTGGCAAGTTGCGGATTCAATGCAGCCACCAGCGCTTCCGCCAATACCGCCATGTAGGTAGGCGTTGGGTTCATGAGCCCAAAATAGTTGGCGCTGGGAACGTGAAAACCCTGAGCCATCATTTCTGAACACATAATGTCCAACACCGTTGCGGCATCGTTGCCTAATTCCGGCAGCGGCTGGCCAAGATCGGCAAACGTGCGCAATTCTTCAGGAAGCTGGACAGGCCGTTGCGCCAAGCCGGAGAAATATTCGTCAATGCGGTCAATCAGCTTATAGCCAAGCCGACGACGTGTCTCGGAATCAAAGTCGAAGGGCATCGTTATATCGATTGTTCTGGCGGACTTTGGATTCAGGCGCTCATTTGTCTGTTGCCGGGCTTTGGCTGCCGGTAATTTGCCGCAGTCCGGTGCCGTCAGCGTTCATCGTCCAGATTGCCATGCGCCCGCTGCGATCGCTCTGGAACGCAATCCGCTTTCCGTCAGGGAACCATGCCGGCGTCTCGTCCAGAAACGGCTGCTCATGCGCAGCCAGCTTGACCGCCGAGCCACTCGTCAAATCTATGATCCAGATGTGCGAAGTGTTCTCGGTCTTGCTGTAGCGGCCAACCTGGAGGGCAAGCCGGCGCCCGTCTGGCGACCAAACCGGCCACTGCGCGCGTCCTTCGCCTGCTGCGATGTGGGTGATCTGGCGTTGATTGCTGCCGTCGGCATTCATGACCCAGACATGAAGCTCGTGCGCTGAGTTCTGCAGCGCATACGCGATCTGCTTTCCATCTTTCGACCACCATCCGGTCCACACTGCAGAATCGCTTCCGGTGATCTGCTGCGGATGGGGGTTGTGCAATTCTGACAGGATCAGCCGGGACGCGGTCCAGGACCCGGTGGCGTAGATCAGGTGTTCGCCGTCAGGTGCAAGCTTAGGGTTGCGTCCCGGAACCTGGCCAATCTGCCGAAGTTGGCTGCCATCGCGCTGAATGGTGAACAGACGGCTTGCGTTTTCATCGTCGCTCGAGAATACTATGAGGCCTTCTTTGTTCCAGTAAGGGGCATTTTTCTTTTCCTTGTGTTCGTAAGCTGCTTCTCGCCGGTGCCATCGACGGAGATCACGAAAACCTCTTCCGAGCCAGTGCGCGTGGAGATGAACACAATATGCTTGCCGTCGTTCGAGATGGAGGGATAACCATCTTTTGCGGGTGGCGCCGCCGGCGTCTGGAATGCAAGCCATGTGGCAAGGATCAGGAACAACATGCGACGCACCTCATTCCTTGAGATAAATCTTCGTCAGAAGCGTGATTGCCAATCTTAGCGTATCGGGATGAAGTGCTGCTTTTAAGAGTCGGCGTATGTATTCGTCATTCATCTATCAACAAAAGGCGGCATTACTGCCGCCCCAGCTTCTGGACGAAAGGTACTCTTATTTTGGCCGCACAATCCCGCAGAGCCAGCGGCCTTTTGCGCCTGGGAACAGAGCTATGCAGTGGCCGCTCTAGCGTGTCGCCGCAAGAACCCTAAAGTCTTCTGGTTGAACTCCTCGACTTTCTCGTAGATGGGCGCGTGTGCGCAGCCTTCAAAAATCAGCACCTCTGAATTATGAATACTACCGTGCATCCGGTCCGCAAAGCGAGTGGAAGTCGCAAGGTCATTGCGTCCAAATGTTATCTGTGTGGGCGCCGTGATCCTGGGCAGCTGATCTTCTGCATTATGGGCGATTACGGCATTTGATTGCTGGAGGAAAGCCGCTAAGGGCTGCGCCGGCCGGCTTCGAACAAAGTCTGCCAATGACTGGATATAGTCCGGTTTTGCTGCATACAGCTCCGGCGTAAAGCACCACGGGAAGATTGAGAGAATAACCATTTCTGGGACACTCTCCAGCGCTCTGGCAGCTACCTGCCAACCTTCGACGATGGTTTTTATGAACGGATCCGTCCTTGGCCAGCCACTGTGCAGAGATAGCGACTGGACTTTTTCGGGATGCTTGGCGGCCAGCCACATGCCTGTTGCCGCGCCAAGAGAGAGCCCTGCGATATGCGCCTTCCGGATTCCCGCAGCTTGCATGAAAGCGGCCACATCGTCCGCTAGAAGCTCAGTGGAATACTCGCCTTCAGGTTTGTCGGTTTCACCCGTTCCCCTGAGGTCGAGCGAGATGCAGGTGAAGTGCTTGGCATACTCGGCCACCTGAAAGGCGTAGCAGGCGTGATCGGCGGCCAAATAAGGAATGAGAATGAGCGGCTCTCCGGTTCCTTGTTGGTCATAATTCATCGTGATGTTATTGGCTTTGATCTTAGGCATTGGATATCCCTCCGCATTATGACCGCCTCATGGCTACAAGGCGTCGAAGTCGAAAGTGGGAAAAGGCAAACCTCAGGCGCTCTCCTCCCGAAATATCCAGGTACATCGCGCCTTACATTCGGCTCTGATTGTTGCGGCCACGGAATGCTTGTCAACGGCAAGTCTACACGAAAAAAAGGGCGGCATTACTGCCGCCCAGCCCCTGGAGGGAGGAGAGAAGGAGATCCTTATTTTGATTGCTGTTTTTGTTCTGCTTGCTTCTTCATGTTCATGCGTTCCTGCCGGTGTTGCTGGCGTTCCTGCATGAGCTGAAGCGCCTTCTGCCGTTGCTCTGGAGTAAGCACGGCATAGACTTGCGACCGCATGCGTTCCTTCTCCACAATCAAGTCAGTCATGAGCTGAGCCTGTTTGTTGGCGAAGACGCGGGCCTGGTTCTCGTCAAAACTTCCGTTCACGTTTGCATCTTCCGCCTGTTGATTTTGGCGGAGCTGCTGCATCATGGGCTTGATCTTGGTCTTTTCATCGGCCATGATGCCCTTGATCTGGGTTTGCTGGGCCTCAGTCAGGTTCAACTGCTTAGTCATATGTTTCAGCATCCAACCATTGTTGCGGCCAAAACCCATGCCCCTGTGTTGGGCAAAAGCGGTTGTCGCCAGGCCTGCTGCCAAGGCCATTAGAATGGCGGCGAGAATGATAGATTTTTTATGCATAACCAACTCCTTTTACAATTTGGGTGGCAGCTGCATCACCCCGGCACTGTGCCGGAAACCCCGCAATGGGCTACCACTAGTGTGAACCCGGCCTGGAGAGAACAAAAGTTATGAGTTGTTAATTCGCGTAGTATGATTCCTTCACGATTCTTAACCCCACCCCGATATCTACAGGGTTTAAGGTGACTACGTATGGTTTCGATCCTGCTCATTGACGACGATACAGAGTTAAGCAAGCTGCTGGAGGAGTATCTCCAGAGCGAACAATTCGATCTGCATGCGGCGCATGACGGCCCCAGCGGTTTGGAAAAAGCGCTGGCCAATCACTATTCGGCCGTGATCCTGGACGTGATGCTGCCGGGCATGAGCGGACTTGATGTGCTCAAGCAGCTTCGACAAAAAAGCGCGGTGCCTGTCCTGATGTTGACGGCACGCGGCAGCGAACTTGATCGCATCCTGGGCCTTGAGCTGGGAGCGGATGATTATCTGCCAAAGCCTTTCAATCCCCGAGAGCTGGTCGCGCGTTTACGCGCGATCCTGCGCCGCTCGGCCACTGGCGCAACGCCTTCAGCGGCGCAGCCAGTCCACCTGGCCGGAGTTGATTTGCACCCAGATTCGCGCAGTGTCACCTGCAATGGCAAGCCAGTAGCACTTACGGGTGCGGAATTCGATCTTCTTTATTCTTTTCTCCGCAGTCCCGGCAAAATCATCAGCCGTGAAGACCTGACGCAAGCAGCGCTGGGCCGGCCAATGTCTCCCATGGATCGCAGCATTGACGTGCATGTGAGCAATCTGCGCCGCAAGCTGGGGCCGTATGACGGAGAGCAGGAGCGCATTAAGGCCATCCGCGGCAGCGGCTATGTCTACCTCCTTCCGGGAGAGCAATAGTGAAATACCGCAGCTTATTCCTGAAAATATTCATATCGTTCTGGCTGACAATGGCGCTGACCATTGGCGTGTTGACTCTGATGTCGCGCATTTCGAATACAGAGTCCCTGCCGGAACGTGCCAGCCGTGGTCCACTCAGGGAGGGACTTACTCTCTATTCTGAAGCGGCAACTCGTGTGTATGAGCGTGAAGGAACCAAAGCGCTGGATGAGTTCGTCCGCCGGTCATTTCAGGAGTCAGGCACTGAGATATTTCTTTTTGATGCCGCAGGAATTCCTCTTACCTCAAGCAATGCGGAGAGTGTTGCAACGGTCGTAAAAGAGCTGCAGGCAAATCCGCAGGACCAGCCGCCGCGTCTCTTTCCCCTGTTTACCGGTGCCACCAGGGCGACATGGGGCAGATTTGTTGTCTCCACCAGCGGAAAGCCATACATATTCGTCGCTCGCTTTCGTCAGCCCGGCGGACCACCACCTTTCTTTACGGCTCCACGCATTGCTGTGAGCATCCTGATTGCCGGCGTCGTGTGTTATTTGCTGGCACTCTATCTGACCTCTCCGGTGAAGAAATTGAAAGCGGTTGTGCAGCAGTTTGCCGAGGGCAATCTTGACGTGCGTGTAAGCCCCCAGTTGAGAAACCGGCATGACGAGTTGGCCGACCTGGGTCGTGAGTTCGACCACATGGCGGAGCGCATTGCTGCGCTCATTTCGTCGCAAAAACGCTTGCTGGCGGATATCTCTCACGAGTTGCGCTCGCCTCTGGCTCGTTTGACGGTAGCCTTGGCCCTGGCGCGCAAAAACACGACGACCAAGGGCGAATCGGCGCTGGACAGGATTGAGCTGGAATCTGAACGCGTGAATGCTCTGGTGGGACAGTTACTGGCACTTACGCGACTGGAAAGCGGCGCGGAGCGGGTTCCGCCCGAAACAGTCGCGTTAGAAGAACTGCTGGAAGAAGTGATTGACGACGCTAATTACGAAGCCAAACCGCTGCATAAAGAAGTAAGAGTCTTGCAGCTCTCGCCCAGCCGTGTGCGTGGATCATCGGAACTTTTGCGCAGCGGAATTGAAAACGTAATTCGCAATGCCATCCGTTACACAGCGGAAGGCACCGCGGTTGAAGTTTCTCTCAGCACGCGGCTTGATCACGCGATTGTGACGGTACACGATCACGGCCCGGGCGTTCCCGATTCCGAGTTGCAGCATATCTTTGAGCCTTTTTATCGCGTGGGCGAAGCGAGAGAGCGTTCCAGCGGCGGCGTAGGCCTGGGGCTTTCCATTGCCGACCGTACCGTCAAGCTGCATGGCGGCTGTATCCGTGCGGAAAACGTGAACGACGGTCTTCTGATAACTATCAGCATTCCGCTTTCGGCGACGCCAGCCGTGGTTCAGCCTACGGCTGAAAGAATGCCGGTAGCCTAAACGTGCTGGCTTAAAGAAAGCACATTGCCATCCGGGTCCTTGAACCATGCGACTTTATCCCCGTTTGGCGTCGTCCAGATGCCATGCTCCCGGTCCTGGACGAAGGGATATTTCTCAAACGCAACGCCGCGGTCAGTAAGCCACTTCACCATCGCTTCCATATTCGTGACCTCCCATCCCATCACCGTGTATTGAGCAGGCTTGAAATCAGAAGCCTTGGCGATACGAATCGTCGATTCACCAGCATGCATGACCAGCGCGAATTGATCATCGCTCACAAATTTGAAGCCGAGTTTCCCTTCGTAGAATTCGCGGGATCGCGCGGAGTCTTTGGTTGGAACAAAGCCTATGAGTTTGCCGGCAGAGAGCATAGGTGACCTCCTGAAAAGTCAGGACGGAACAATAACACGTCAGGATCAGTTCGCCAGCCCAGGCGTCAGGAATAAATGATCGACAGGCTCAGGCGACTTTTTCTCCGGGCTCTTTAGCTTCAGGATGGCCGCGCTTCGCGGCAGCGTTTTCGATTTCTGAATTGATCTCTCCACCCACCATGATGGCCAATCCGGAAATGTAAAGCCAGAGCAGCAGGACGATGACCGCACCCAGCGATCCATAAGTTTTGCTGTAGCTGTTGAAAAAATGCAGGTACACGCGGAACAGGATGGAAGCGCCAATCCATGTGAGAACGCCTACCACAGACCCGGGAGTGATCCATGTCCATTTTTGTTCGGTATCAGGGCCCCAGTAATACAGAAGTGCAAAGGCCAAGACTACAAAGAACAATGCAATCGGCCACTGCACAATGCGCCAGGCAATCACGGTTATGCTGCTCAAGCCAAGGTGAGCGCCCACGAAATTAGCGATGTCACCGCCATAGAGAACGATGGCTAGGGCAATAATCGTGAGGGCCGCAATCGCTATGGTGAGCCCGATTGCGATCAGCCGTTGCTTCCACCAAGGACGCGAGTCCTTTACGTGGTAACAGCGGTTTAACGCGTCCATAATGGAAACCACGCCGCCGGAACCAGACCACAGCGCGAGAGCAAGTCCAAAAGCAAGTTTAAGCCCCGTACTGTTATTGGCAACTTCTTTCAACATCTTCTGAACAAGCGTGTAGGCGTCGCCGGGCATGAACCGAGCGGTGTAATTCAGAAGGCTCGATTGCAGGTCATGGCTCTGGGCAAATAGGCCCAGCATGGCCATGAGGAAGAAGATCATCGGAAACAGCGCGGAGACAAAGTAGTAAGCCAGCGCGGCTGACCGGGTGAAAACCTCGTCTTCATCGATCTCATGGTAGACGCGCTTTCCCAGTTGGAGCGGGGTAAGCCCGCCGAGCTTCCAGGGTGACGTGCGTTCCTTTACCGCTTCAACATGGGGTTTGTTTTTCTCGGCAAATTTATAGAGACGCATACGCACTACTCCGCCTGGCTTTTCAAAATGTACTCTCTAGTGATTTGGATGAGATGTGGGGATGAAGGGAAACTGCTGGCCAGAGCTGCTGGACTCTTTTATCACCCTGGGGAAGC
>DATBVH010000231.1:0-5756 GCA_036515395.1 Candidatus Angelobacter sp. | reverse complement strand
AAATTCGCCCGCCGTACCGTTTCCAGCAAGCGTAGTGATAAGCCCGCTCTCCAGATCCACCTCGCGTACGCGGTTGTTGTAATAGTCCCCTATATAAAGATGGCCTTTGTGATCGAGTTGCAACTTTCCGGGATAGGCAAGCCAAGCTCTGTTGGCAGGCATATGGTCACCGTTGTAACCTGGAACCCCTTGTCCGGCGACGGTTTGAATGATGCCAGACTTCGCATCAATCACTCGGACTCGATGATGGAGTGTATCGGAAACATAGATATTTCCCTGAGGGTCGGAAGCTACAGCGCCAGGATGAGCAAAGCGCGCTTGCAGAGCTGGGCGTCCATCTCCAATATTCCCTTTCCCCGCTACAATGACCGGCCCCGGATCGCCCGCGCGATAACACAGAACCCGGTTCTGGTAAATGTCTCCTATCCAGATTTGCCCTTTTGCATCGATGGCAATCGGGCCGGGAGTCCACCTTTCTTCGGTACCGGAAGATCCAGATTGCACCACGGTTGTCAGCCGCCCGCTGGCGTGATCAACTCGGACGATTCGATGATTCCCTTTATCCGCAATTAGAAGGTCGCCGTGGGATTCCACAGCAAGTCCATCAGGAGTGTGCAGAGCAGAGTCCGAGCCTTGCGCTCCATCGGCTGCCCGCCCTTCCTCGCCTGTCCCAGCAACCACCTTCATACTTTCTGATTTGGAATCCCACCGAAGCACACGATGCGCAAAGTATTCAGCCGTATAAATTCTGCCGAGCGCATCAACAGCCACAGTTCGATTGGCTCCGTGGGGCCGCGCATCCTTATTCCAGGCGGGCGTCCAGCTACCGTCCGGCATAAGTTTCCAAACCTGTCCGCGCGGAGGATCGGCCACCAGCAAGCCTGATGGACCCCAAGCCATTCCATCAGGCTTGCCAAAGCCGCCTTGCGGCGCTCCCAAGTCTTTTATTTCTCCTGTACTCAAAGTCATGAGCCGTACTTTTCGGCTGATAATTTCCCCGATATAGAGTGTTGAGCCATCAGCTGAAAGAGCCAATGGTCCGGGACCACGGAGCGGTTGCTCCAGAGCTTTTGTAGAGTCGCTGCCATACATCAGTCCGGTGCCGGCAACGGTTGAAATCTTGCCGTTTTGGTGGTCGATTTTCCGGACCTTGTTGCTGCCGGTATCGGCAACATACACGTTTCCCGTCGGATCCACCGCGATGCCACCTATGCCGACAAAGAGCGCATCTATGGCCGGGCCGTTATCACCAAAATCACTGCTGCCTGCAATCACTTCCACATGCCCAAATACGTCAGCAGCCGATGCATTGCCGGACGCCGACGTAGTATGGAAATTTCCATTTGCGACATGAGGCTTATAACTATTCCCGCCGGTGAGAGACTCAAGAAATGCAAGAAGGTCCTGCTTCTGCTGCGGGGTGAAATTTAGAGCATGCAGCCTGGAATCCAAAAATGGGTTCTTGCCGCATCCCCGCGAATAAAAATCAAGAACTTCAATGAGCGACTTAAATTCGCCGTCATGCATGTAAGGCGCTGTTTGCGCTACGTTGCGTAGACTGGGCGTACGGAAAGCGCCTTTGTCCTCGCGTTCTTTTGAAATCTCGTACCGTCCCAGATCAGGAGAGGTTTGCCAGCCAACCCCCGTATTGTGGAACTGAAAGTCAGTGAAGAACGGGTGGTCCTTGTCATAAACATGGCAACTCGTGCATCCGCCACTTCCTTTGAAGAACTCAAAACCACGCTTGGCGGAATCTGAAATCGCTGAGACATCGCCGGCCATATAGCGATCAAAGGGCGCATGGCGGCTCACTAGAGTTCGCTCGAAGCTCGCTATCGCCTTGGTGATCTCGCTCCAGGTAATTTTGTCTGTGCTAAAAGCCTGCTTGAATGCGGCCTGATATGCTGGATCAGCCGACACAAACTGTAATGCGGCCGCACGCGTACTCGCCATCTCACGTGGATGCATGAGCGGATAGCCCACCTGGTCTTCCAAAGAGGTGGCGCGGCCATCCCACATCAGGTGAGGTAAATAGCCCGCGTTGAGTAGGGAAATAGCATTACGCTGGCCTTTCTGATCGCGGACACCTGTGGAGATCGCCGTACCATCGATAAAGAAACGTTCCGGACTGTGGCAGCTACCGCAGCTTACTGATTGATCGGCAGAAAGTCCCTTATCAAAAAAAAGCTTTTCGCCGAGCGCAATTTTCTCTTCAGTAAGCGGATTATCGGCGGGAATGTTCATGGCGGGAAATTCAGGCTGTGCGCCCTGTCCTGCAAATGAAGAACGAATGGCCAGGACTGCCAGCATGATCAGCAATAAAAGACCAATGAAGTTAACGCGTTTCATGTGCAACCTCACATAGCGGCTCCGGATGAGCAGAAATGACAAGGGTGGAAGCCGTTTCATTCCGGATTGTCGATTGGAGAGCGCGAAGCAATGTCTGAGGAGTAAACGAAGCAATAATGGTTTCGGCTTTGTTAGGATCGCGCAGCGGGCGGCTTAACAGCATCTGAAGTGATTCGCGGTAAAACTGTTCGCGCATCGATCCGGCATCAAGCTTGAGGCGGCTGCGAAGAATCGCCTTCGCGTAATCCAACTCTTCCTGATCAACAGGCTCGCGAACCAATCGCTGTAACTCTGCCAGAATGACGGAACGTGTAGCTTCGACCTGATCTGTCTGGCAGGCGATTCGCAGTGTAGTGCCAGTTATTCCAATCGGAACAGCAGCCGCTTCCACGGTATAAACAACGCCGGATTTCTCCCGCAACCGGCGTTGCAACCGTGAGTTGTAGCTCGCTCCGAGAATATGCACAGCAAGCTGAGAAGCATAGAAGGCCTCATCGCTGTCAGTGACCGCGCCAACTCCTACCATCAAAGCTGCGGGAACGGCCTCGCCCGTCTGTTCACAACGCGTCGAACCTGTATGTTTCAGTGCAGGCTCCGGGGAACGTGGACTTTCGCCGAGGCCAGGTCCGTGATCGCGCACGCTGAATTGCTCCCGAATCGAACGCGACAGGTCTTCCGGGTCAACATCGCCCCAAACGGAGAGCACCATATTTTCACCAGCGTAGGCTCGCTGCCAGAAGTCGTTCAGCAGTTTGCGGTCAGCCGTTCGGGTACTGATTCTCTGCATGAGCCTGGGCTTGCCCATCTCCGTCGTCCAGATCAGATCGCGAAGCTGCGTATTTGAGAGCAGCCACATGTCCGACTGCTCCACCTCTTGCACCCGGTTATCGCGATCAATCGCGTCCGCCCACTGCTCAACCGGAATGGTTTCGCGCGAAACCAGCAACCCAAGTAGATGAAGAAACGGCAAAGTATTGGCTGTGGGAACAGCAAACCGAAAAACAGCTACTTCGCGGCCGACCGTGGAGTCCATGGTTACACCAAGTCTGGCAAGTTCCATCCGTATCGGAGGATCAGACGGGGAACGCCGTCCGGAAGTGAGTGCAGCCGCCGCCACACGTGCGATTTCCTCGTCAGGCTCAGATGTAACCAGCCCAGCTCGAACCACCAACAGCACTTCTGAATAAAGTGCGCTGTGCATTGAACCTTTTACAAGCACCCTCAATCCATTTGGCAGGTTCATTTGCGTTGAGGACGCATCGGCTTCTTTAGCCGGAGCCTGTTTGTCGACTGCCGTGGCACAAGGGGAACTGAAGCAGATCGCCAGCAGAAGCGCACAAAATGAAAAGGTTTTCATAAGTATTTTCTCCGGCTCATTGTGATGTGGCTCCAGTTGAAGTTGCTTGAGAACCAAACATGCTTATTGCTGCCTTGCGCACATTTTCGACAGAAAGACTCCGTAGTGCTTCCAGGCGTTCCAATGATGCTTTCCAGTTACCCTGAACAGCCTCATTGGCGGCCAGCAGAGCGGCATAACTTGGTGGATCGTCAAACTGAGAGGCGATTTTCATCTCCGCCGCAAAGATCCCGCCCTGAATGTCTTCATCAGGAAGCGTGCTGAGTTCTCGCAGTGCATTCCGCGTTTCTTCCATCAACCGCTGGTGCTCCACGCCGGAAACTCCATATATATGGAGCAAAAAGAACCCAGGCGTTTTGTGTGACGGAAAGTCCGGAGATGCTTCAATATTCCACGCAATCGCCTGCTTTTCGATCATGCGCCGGTTTACCGGAGAGAGGTCTTCAGAGTTGATTAGTTCGGCGAGCACATCGGCTGCAGCCAACTGCGCAGGAGTGGTTGTCTCCTGCGGAAATGCCATCAGCACCAGAGGATTACGCATGCTATTGCAGGAACGCGTGCGCACTTCCTTGAGAGGCGATATGCGCGAGGAACGCGAGCGCGAAACCTCTACCGGGGGCTGTGGATGCCAATCACCAAAATACTTTTCTGCGGCAACCCGAATTGTCTCTGGCTGTACATTCCCGACGATCACGATCACTGTTCGTTCGGGGCGATAAAAACGATGAAAGTAAGCCAATGCAGCGAGGCGATCAATTTTTTTTAGTTCGCGAGGATCTCCCGCCATAGACTGGGCCAAAGGTGATCCGGGAAAAATATCGCGCAGTAGCAATTCCTGGCACGTTGGCTTACCGTTGGTCAGGCCGTCAATCTCACGTAACACCACATTGCGCTCAAGATAGTACCGCCGAAAAATTGGATAACGCAGGCGTGCTGCTTCCAGTGAAAGCCACAGATCAACGTTTTCGGTAGGAATCGATGTAAAGTATTGGGTCACATCCGCGGAGGTGGTTGCGTTCAATCCAATCGCACCGTGGCCTTCCAGACGGCTTCCCACCACCTCCCGGTCTTCAGCAGTCGCCTGAGCAGCGCGCTGTGCCTGAGCAAACCATCGCTCCAAATCAGCAAGACCCGCAGATTCTGTCTCCGGCTTGCTTTGTGCTTCTTCCAGAGCGTGATTAGCGCGGTCCAACTCGGCCAGAGCAATTGCTTCCGCTTTCGGGTCCAATGAACCAACATTGACAGCACCGGAGAGCGTTGTGTGCTCAAGCATATGCGCAATGCCGGATTGACCGATGGGATCGTCGAGGGAACCAAGATCAACCGAAAGATTGACGGCCGCCATTTGCAGCTTTGGGCGGACCGCTACAATCACTCGGAGTCCGTTGGATAAGGTGAAGGCATACGTATCCTGAACCGGACCGGGTGAAGGCGTACGGGCCCGAGATGAGCACAAGAAAAACAAGAGAACCAGAAAGGCCCTCATCGCGCCCCTCCCACTGAATCACGTACGGAAGCAGAGGTATCCGGCAGCCGAACACGGCGGATGCGATGGTTCTTGGTATCCGCGATATAAACTTCGTGGCCATCGTCGCTCACTGCAACCCCGCCCGGCATGAATAATTCCGCCTGATTGGCAGGGCCATTGTCTCCAGAAAATCCTTCTACACCGGTGCCCGCAATAACGGTTGAATCCGCCGTCATCATATTGATGCGGACCACGCGATGGGCCAGAGGATCAGCCAGGTAAGCATCGTCGCCATGTACAGCGATATCGATCAACTGCGTATCGCCGGAAAGCGGCGGAGGCAGAATGTCAACCTGGGGAAGAATGTTCAAACGCCGGCGGCGGAGATCGAACAGCCGAAGCTGATTGCTGTCATGCGCGAGTATGAACAGGCCCTCCGCGCTTGCGTCCAAGCTGCTGATGGCAATTTTCAGAGGGCCTTCTGAATCACTCATCGTTCGCATCATGCCGGTGGCTGGATCCACCTCTCGCAGCCGCTGACTTCCGAATTCGGAAATGTAACCTTCTCCGTTCGCGCCTATA